>QNFJ01000011.1 GCA_003646305.1 Gammaproteobacteria bacterium
AGTTGGTTGGCACTGTTAAGAGCCCCTTGGTGCGGGCTGACTTTGGTTGATATGGCAATGCTGTTTGAAGCGCGGCCTAAAGAGGTGATTTGGTCGGTTATTCAAAATCAAGCCGTGGTTGACCAAATTAGTACGGATGGGCAGCTGCGGTTGGCACGGTTCAATAAGGTGGCTGAGCAGGTAATTCAGCATCGGCGGCGACAGCCATTACGCAAACAGATTGAGGGAAGCTGGATCGCTTTGGCAGGCCCCGCTAATCTGACCGAAGCCATTGATCTTGAAGCGGCAAAATGCTTCTTTGAGCTACTTGAAAGGCTCGATAAAGGTGCTGATTTAATTGATTTTGCTCAGCTGGAAACAGTGGTCGAACAGCTCTTTTCGCCTCCTGATCCGTTGGCAGATGAACGCTTGCAGCTGATGACTATTCATAAGTCAAAAGGGTTAGAGTTTGATCATGTCTTTCTGCCTGGCTTGGGTAAACGGTCGCGCTCAGATAGTAAGAAACTCCTTAACTGGTTAGAGCGCCCTCGAGAGGGAGAGATAGTTCCCGATCTGCTGCTGGCACCTATTTCAGAGGAGGGAGAGGGCGACAGCCTGATCACAACCTTTATCAAAAAAGCGGAGAGTGATAAAACGCTTCTTGAAAATGATCGGTTGCTTTATGTGGCGACAACACGCGCCAAGAAACAGCTCACCCTTTTTGCCCATGCTGAGTTAGATAATGAGGGAGAAGCCTTCAAAGTGCCGCCCAGTGGCTCTCTGCTGGCCCGCTTGTGGCCCATTTTACAGCCTACCTTTAAACAGGCGTTGCAGTCGATGGATCAGCCAGTAATCCAGGAACAGGTGGTCGCTGAGCCGAGCAGGAAGGCTATATCTCGTTTGAGCCTTGATTGGGCTCAGCCCGCAGTGCCAACCAGCTTTGTTTTGGAAAAGCCATTAGAGCAAACAGCTTTGCAAACAAAAAACCTGGAATTTGATTGGGCAGGAGAAACAGCACGCCATGTGGGGGTTGTCACGCATGCTTTTTTGGAGCGAATAGGTAATGAGGGCGTTGAATCCTGGAGTAATCAAAAAGTGATTGCTAGCCGTCTATGGGTAAAGTCTCAATTGATACGAAGCGGGGTGGTTATTTCTGCACTTGATCAGGCTATGGAGAAAGTCGAGGTTTTGATAAACAAGATGCTTGCTGATGAAAAAGGTCGCTGGATACTCTCTTTCACTCATCAAGAGAGTAGTTGTGAGAAAGCTTTGACGGGCCTCTGGAACGGACAGCTTAAAACAATTGTGATTGACCGAACTTTTGTGGATAAAGTGGGTGTTCGCTGGATTATCGACTACAAAACAGGTGGCCATGAGGGGTCAGATAAAACACAATTTTTACTAAATGAGTTAAACCGCTATCGACCGCAGCTAGCCTGTTACGGTGCAATGATGGCAAAGCTATTTCCAGGCCCAATCCGTTTGGCACTTTATTATCCAGAACTCAGTGAATGGCTGGAATTTGATCTATAGTTATAAGCATTCTTTGTGTGATTAAATTCTGGAATGATGTTTGAAATTTTTAACTACTAGTTCAAAAGGATTGCCACACAGCTTGTGGATTGTCTTCACTGTGACGCTGGCCTATTACTTGGCGGGTCAGGTCGGCTTACTTTTCTCCATTCCACCGAGTAATGCAGGCGTTATCTGGCCTGCTTCCGGTATCGCACTGGCTGCTGTTATGGTGTTTGGTTGGACAGCTATTGTTGGTGTTTTTATAGGGAATTTTCTAACCGTATTCCCTCTTTTTCCAGAAGAGGTTACGCTTTTTCTAAGTTGTATCAATGGATTTGGAGCAGCTCTCCAGGTTACTCTTGCTGCCTGGTTAATCAACCGTTTTGTAAATCTTTCGGATGGCTTTTCGACAGAAAAAGATATTTTTAAATTCCTGTTTCTGGGTGGTCCCCTGGCATCACTCGTTTCTCCCTCTTTTAATTTGTCGGTACATTTAAAGACAGGTTTGCTTGGCGCGGAGAGATTTTGGGAGAGCTGGCTTTTCTGGTGGATTGGGGACACGATTGGGGTGCTTATTTTTGCACCATTAGTACTTCTTTTTATCGGCCGATTTAATCAAAATTGGCAAAAGAAAACGCGTATGGTTGCCGCGCCGGTGATCATCTGTTTTTTACTGGTATCTCTTGCCTTTAACTATACGATAGAGCAGGAAAAAAAACGGATTGAGGCTGATTTTTATCGGCTGGTCGATTCGATAGCATACGGGTTGCAGTCTGAGTTCGAAAAGCATGAAAGTGAACTTGAGCTTATTGGAGGCTTTTTCGATGCTTCAGAACAGGTGACAAAAGATGAGTTTTCGGTTTTTACCAGGACGATGCTCACGCAGGAGCGGGACCAGCCGGCGCTAGAGTGGATTCCAAAAATAACAGCCGAACAGAGAGCTTCATTTGAAGTCGGTGGCAGAGAGATTTTTGGTTCAGGGTTTCAGATTAGTGAATGGACGGGGCAGTTGGGTGGAACAGTTGTTTCCTCCTCTAAAGAGGAATATCTGCCCATTTTTTATGTGGAACCGATAGCTGGAAATGAAAAAGCATTGGGTTACGACATTCTCTCTAATCCTGTTACACAGATGGCGGTTAACCAGGCTAGAGATAGTGGGCAATTAGTTATTGCAGAACCAGTTCAGCTGATCCAGGACAGGCAGTCCAGGTTGAATATTGTCATGTATAGACCGGTCTTTAAAAAAGGCTATAAAAATGACTCGATTACGATGCGTCAGAGCGCTTTTGCGGGGGTAGTGGCCTCTGTTCTTAATATAGAAATGTTCGTTGCAGAGGCGCTTTTGGGTGTTGATACCTTCGGTACAAACCTCCAGTTGTTCTTTGACGATCGTAAACAGCCATTTTTTGATCAGGGGGAATGGGGTCCAGATAGCCTTTTTGAGAGGTCAAGGAAGGTAACGCTACTTGCCGGTGAGGTTGAGTTGAAACTGGTCGTTGTGCCGGATCTCTCATTTTTTATGAGCCGTTATTCTCATTCTATTGGGGGGCTTATCTTTGTAGGCCTGTTATTTACAGCACTGGTGATGCTATTTGTTTTAGTGATGGCGATTCGCTCCATTCGTATTGAGCAGATTGTTAAAGAAAGAACGAAAAAACTTACAGGTGAAGTGGCTGAAAGGCATTTAGCCGAGAAAGAGGCAAAACTGAATGCAGAGCGGTTTCATCGGGCTCTGCGAGCGGCCAATGAAGGTATTTGGGACTGGAATGTAGAGACCGGAGAGGTGGTTTCTATTCCCTCGTGGGAAGAGTTGCTGGGTTATGAAAAAGGAGAGTTTGAAGAGAAAGATCTTGATGTCTGGCTGTATTTAAGCCACCCAGATGACAAGAAGGAAGCTATTTTAGTAAAAGAGCAATTTATGGCAGGCCTTCGCCCTAGTATGGAGCGTGAGTTTCGGATGAAACACAAGGATGGTCATTGGGTCTGGATCCTGTCACGAGGTGAGGCGGCCAGACGAGATGAAAATGGCAAGCCTCTGCATATTAGCGGAACACGTATTGATATTACTGAGCGAAAACTGGCTGAAGAGGCGATGCGCATTGCGGCCATCTCATTTGATACGCACGAGGGTATCCTTATCACAGATCTGAATAATGAGATCATTCGGGTAAACCAGGCATTTTGTGATATTTCAGGATATGAGGAGGCTGATGTTCTAGGACAGGATCCGCGGATGTTCCAGTCAGGAAAACAGACAGCCGTATTTTATAAAATTTTTTGGGAAAAACTCGTAAAAGAAGGGCGTTGGGAAGGTGAAATATGGAACAAACGAAAATCAGGTGAAATTTATCCAATCCTGACAAAAATAACCAATGTAGAAAATGAGCGGGGGGAAGTGAGCCACCGAGTTGCTGTCTTTTCTGATATCACGCAACAGAAACTGGATGAGAAAGAGATCAATAAACTGGCTTTTTATGATCCGCTGACTAACTTGCCAAACCGGCGCATGCTTTTGATGGGTGTTGAACATGAGATGGTTCAGGCGCGCAGGAATGGAAAGCAAGGTGCTTTGATATTTCTTGATCTGGACCACTTTAAGACAATTAATGATTCGTTAGGACATGGTCTTGGTGATATTTTACTCAAAGAAGTCGCCTCTCGGTTGAATGGTGTTATTAGAGAGGTTGATCTGGCATCCCGGTTGGGTGGGGATGAGTTTGTCATTTTGATATCACCCGAGGCAGAAAGTGAAGCTGATGCGGCAAATCAGGCGCTTGTGGTGGCAGAAAAAATTCAGACAGTCATAAATAAGCCCTATGACCTAGAGGGGTTTGAATGCCATGTGACAACGAGCATAGGGATTAAACTTTATCCTGTTGATGGTGATGAGCCAGAGTTGTTGATTACCAATGCCGACACAGCGATGTATCGAGCTAAAGCAGAAGGGCGTAATGCGATTCGCTTCTATAACAGTAAAATGCAAGAGGCGGCAGACGAGTGGCTAAGTCTGAAAATGGATTTGCATAAGGCGATAGAAAATGAAGATTTTGAACTCTATTTCCAGTGTCAGAACAATCTAGAGGGCGTGATTATTGGGGCAGAAGCGCTGATCCGCTGGCAACATCCAACGTTAGGTCAGATTTCGCCAATGAAATTTATTCCTGTTGCAGAGCAGACTGGACAGATTATTGCAATTGGTGAGTGGGTGATTGAGAAAGCCTGTGACCATCTGAGACAGTGGCAGGATGAAAACCTGCAACTGCCTCATCTTGGGATTAATGTTAGTTCGCATCAATTTAATCAACCTGGTTTTGTTGAAATGGTCAAAAAAGTGCTGAAAGTGAGTGGAGCAAACCCTGAGTCATTAATGCTAGAGTTGACCGAAGGGGTTGTGGTTGACCGGGTCGATGAAACGATCGAAAAGATGAACCAACTTAAAACGTTGGGTATTGGTTTTTCAATTGATGATTTTGGCACCGGTTACTCTTCGTTGAGCTACCTGAAAAGGTTGCCACTGGACCAACTTAAAATTGACCGAGCTTTTGTGCGAGATATTGCGACCGATCCAAATGATGCGGTGATTGTTGAAACGATCATCAGTATGGCGAACCATTTAAAATTTGGCGTGATCGCAGAAGGGGTTGAGACCAAAGAGCAACTTAACTTTTTGATGGAGAAAGGGTGCCGAGAGTACCAGGGCTACTATTTCTCTCGCCCTGAACCAGCTGATGACTTTATTAAGCGCTTACGAGTTACTGCCTCTATTTAGAGGCGGCCTCGAGCAGGTGGTTATTAACATCACTGAGAAATTCACTAAAATTGCCAGCGTTGACTGTAACTTTAGGAATAATTAAGGCCCTGTCTGTATCGAGATAAAGGTAAAGGGTCGCTTTTCTGAGCTCTGCTTTATCAAAGTCTCTCCAGCGAATGCGGGTTTCATTGTCAGGAAAAATACCGTACAGATGTTTGTCTTCGGTCTGAAAAGTATGGGTACCAATCAGGTTTAGCTTCTCTTCTTCTGAATACAGTTCTTTTGCCTGTTTTTTGAGATCATTTTGTAGATATAGAGGGATTAGAGTTGCCCAGGCAATGGTGACAAAGGCGAGTGGTAGCGCGTAAGTTGTATTGGCAAGAAAGATATACATATAGACAGAGACAAGCCCGAGAGTAATGGGATAGAGGAATTGATGCCGGCTAAACATTTTCTTTATTTTCGGGTTTTGGTGGTAGTTATGAGTGGTAAAGCGGATAAGATCTTCTTCTCTAACTTCAAATTCAATTTTTGACATGTTCTTTTTATGGTTATGTGGGTGGGTGATGGCTGTTTTATGGAGATTCTAATTAAAATCATAGATAAAAGATAATTTGATCTACTCTTTTCAGTTAGAATTCCAGAGGTTTAAGGGCTATTTATAAATTTAAGGCGTGTGAGATGAAGAGAACTGTTTTTTTTACTGTATTGCTAACTGCAACAATCGCTATTCCGATGCAAACTAGGGCGGAAAACTTGTTAGAAATTTATGATGAAGCATTGAGCAGTGATCCTCAGCTCGCTGCAGCACTATTTAGACGAGATTCTGTCCTGGAATCGAGACCTCAAAGCCTTGCTCGTTTACTGCCTACTTTGTCCGCGTCGGCGGGCGCAAATGCCACTCGGCAGGATGTAACATCTTCTCCGTTTCCAAATAATTCCGGCGTGGAAAATTATACGGATGACAACATTCGATTAGACCTTTATCAGCCAGTTTACCATCATGATTACTGGGTACAGTTGAGTCAGGCAGATAGATTTATTGCGCAAGCAGAAGCAGAATACCAGGCTGCGCAACAGGACTTGATGATTCGAGCGGCACTGAGTTATTTCGCGGTTCTCGCATCAAAGGATGAGTTAGTATTTGCGACGGCTGAAAAAGAGGCGATTGCGCGACAACTTGAACAGGCTAAGGTCCGTTTTGAGGTTGGATTGATTGCGATTACTGATGTTCATGAAGCCCAGGCTGGTTTTGATCAGGCACGGGCGGGGGAAATTTTTGCGCAGAATGAGGTTGAACACGCCTGGGAGGTGTTGCACGAGATCATCAATAGAAGACCTGATGAATTGACGCCACTGACGGAGAAGCTACCTCTGATAAAGCCAGATCCAATGGATGTTGAGGCGTGGAGATTAGCCGCTGTGGCAGGCAATATGGAGCTTACTGCGGCGCGAGCTGGCACAGAGGCGGTTAAAGAGAATGTATCGATACAGCGCTCAGGTCATTATCCAACACTCGATATTGTTGGCTCAATGGGGTTGGATGACACAGATAAAAGCACGGGGTTTTCGACCGATACTCGATCAATTGGGTTGCAGTTGAACGTGCCAATTTATGAAGGTGGAGGGGTTAATTCACGTACGCGTCAGGCACAGTATGATTTTCATGAAGCGCAAAGAAATCTGGATAAAACATATCGCTCAGTAGAACGGCAGGTGAAAGATGCTTTCCGTGATGTGCTGACCAGTATTAGTCAAGTCGAGGCATTAGGTGCTGCGGTGACCTCGTCAAAGAGTGCGCTGGAGGCAACGGAAGCCGGTTTTGAAGTAGGAACCAGAACGATGGTAGATGTCCTTGCGGAACAAAGAAATCTGTATAGGGCAAAACGGAACTACTCGGACACTCGATATGCTTATATTCTCAATGGGCTGGAGCTTAAGCAGGCAGCAGGTAATTTATCTCGGCTCGACATTGAAGAGGTAAATAAGGTTCTAGGGAAATAGCAGCATCTTACATGCCGTTATTTTTTAGCTAAGTGAAATAAGTTATAAACGATTCTAATTTTAATATCATTTAATGTTTAGGGCATAAAATATGGTGGAGAAAGACCAGGAACAGGGCCATAAAACGCTACAGAAAGCGTTAGAAATTAACCTTGATGATTGCAAGTACGGGACAATAGTAGAAATTGGCGCAGGACAGGAGGTCGCACGCAATTTCTTCAGGGCTGGTGGCGCTGCCGGTACGATCGCTAAGACGATGTCTGCTTACGATATGCAGGTGAGTGACTCGATTTATGGGGCCGAAGAATCTGGTCGTTATGTCAGTTGTAGCCGCTTGAAAAAAATGCTGGAACAGGAGTACCAGCTTGTTGTAGACAGGCTTTCTGCTTCTCGAAAGAAAAATACAACATTTTTCGCCTATGCGGCGACCGTCACGGCAAAAAGCTATTTGAGGAATAATGAGTGTCATGGTTGGGTTGGTATTCGGCTTCAGCTGTATCCTGGCGCACTGCCCAGCGATATTATTCTTCATGTTCGGATGCTCGATAGTGATGGTGAGGCTCAACAAGAGGCGTTAGGGATTTTGGGGGTCAACCTGGTTTATTCGGCTTTCTATAACTTCAGTCAGCCCAAAAAAATTATTGAATCATTAGCAGATGATCTCGAGCAAGATCGTATTGAGATTGATTTGATCAACTTTTCAGGCCCTTACTTTGAAGAGGTCGAGAACCGCCTGATGAACCTGCACCTGATCCGTAGCTGGTTGACGCGTGCAATTATGTTCAGCCCCGATGGCGAAGTGCAGGTTCCTTCTGAATTACTTTACAAGAAAAATATTTTGGCAACGCGTGGTACGTTCAAACCGGTTACTAATGTCAATATCGATATGATCAAATGTGGATTGAAGAAATTCCATGATGTTGAGCATGTTGAAGAAGATGAGACACTGGTGCTTGCCGAGTTAACGATGGCAAGTCTCACATCGGGTGATAAAGTTGATGATGCAGATTTTCTGGCACGTATCAATATGCTCAATGCACTGGGGTATAACGTGATGATTTCAGATTATCTACGTTATTTCCGTTTGCGTGCCTATTTTAGGCAGTATACGCAGAAACAGATTGGTATTGTGTTGGGGATTCCGAATCTCGATCATATTTTCACCGAAGATTACTACGAGGGTCTCGAAGGGGGGATTTTAGAAGCTTTTGCGAAACTATTTCCTGATAACACGCGTCTTTATATCTACCCGATGAGGAGTTCGGTTAACTCGGAACTTATCACGGTTGATAACTTTAAGGTGACTGAAAAAATCTATCACCTATTCCAGTATCTGTATCTGAATGAGCGAATGATTGGCCTAGATAATGTTGATGAGAGCTTGCTTGAAATTGATACTCAGGAGGTTTTGACGGGCTTAAAAAAAGGCCGTGGAGATTGGGAGTCGAAAGTTCCAGAGGTGGTGGCAGATATGGTTGTAAATCATAAGCTACTGGGCTTTGGAAGAGGTTAATATTTTCAGCAGTTAAACAGGCCGGTTTAAATCGGCCTTAAAAAAGGGGGCGGTTTTCGGTGCTCCCTTTTTTGTAGAGAATTTAGAGGTAACTGGCTATTTAAATAAGGGTAAAAATTTTCGAGCGGCCTGACCGGGGTGTTCCTCTCCAAAAACTGCATCGATGACCGCTAGCAGATCTGCGCCTGCCTGTAGAAGTGATGAGGCATTATCAGCGGTGATACCGCCAATTGCTGTGACAGGAATCGAGATCAGCTGCTTTGCATGAGTCAGAGTCTCCAGTTTAGCTGTTGAGGCTCCCGGTTTACTTTTGGACGGGAAAAACCGGCCAAAAGCAATATAGCTTGCCCCGTTTTCTTCAGCTTCTATGGCACTTTGGATCGTGTTGTAGCAGGAGATGCCGATAATTGCTTTTTCAGGCAAACAGGCTTTTGCCTGAGCTAAATCACAATCACTTTTCCCCAGGTGCACGCCGTGCGCACCAACTGTTTTGGCCAGCTCGATATTGTCGTTGATGATTAGTGGAGTCGCGTGCTGATTGCAGAGGGTTAAAAGCTGTTTTGCAATTTCTCGCTGGTCAGGAAGAGCATTTTTTTTATCTCGGTATTGAATCATCACTGCTCCACCTTGAATGGCTAGTCCTACATCATCAATGAGCTGGTGATGTGATTTGAATTCACCTGTTATGGCGTAGAGCCCGCGTTTGGGCAGTTCGACGCTAGTCATTTGCTGCCCAGAAAAAGCGGTTGGGGAAGTACTGCCCTTTTCCGGGGCGGAATCCATTGTCCAATGACTGCCAGGTAAATTCCTGAGCTTCATTGATGGCTGCAAATATGGGTAGTCCCTGAGCAAGTAGCGCTGCAATTGTAGAGGCCAGTGTGCAGCCTGAACCATGATAGCTATGAGGCAGCCGATTCCAGCTGAAAGTTTCCAGTAGTTTACCTTGCTGGTAGAGGCGGTTATCGACGGTTTTGCTCTCTTCGTGTGCGCCGGTGATTAGCACTTGCTCACAGCCCATCTCCAGAAGTTTGATGCCACATTCATCAAGATCATCGAGATCAGGAGTAAGGCGTTTTGCTTCTATACTGTTTGGTGTAATGAGTGTTGAAATAGGGAGTAGTTTGGTTTGTATCGATTCAATCAATGATTGATTAGACAGTTCCGTACCTCCACCTGAGGCGAGGACAGGATCGAAGATAATCGGAATACCGCACCCCTCTAATTGCTCATGTATAACATTAACAATTTCCAATGAGCCAATCAGGCCAATTTTGATTACGGTGGGCTTGATATCGGCCATCAAGATTTTAAGCTGCTCCGAGACTATTTTGGCTGGTTGTGGAATGACTGACTTTATATCGCAGCTATCCTGCACGGTCAATGCAGTAATAATGCTGCACGGTTGGCAACCCTGGCTGAAAATAGACTCGATATCGGCCTGAATACCGGCGCCGCCGCTGGGATCATGGCCAGAAATGGTGAGTACAACTGGCTGAGATGGTTTGTTCAAAATAGTTTTGCCCACGGGTAAGATAGTAAGTTATTGAGAATAACTGGAATGGGTTCGATGAAAAAGTACTTCTGTGTAAATTGTGGTTATATTTATGATGAACTTATGGGAGACCCCGAGCGGAGTATTGCCCGTTGTACGCTGGTTTCAATGCTTGCTGAGGACTGGAGTTGCCCAGATTGTGGGGAAGGCGTTGAGCGGCTTTGTGCGCGAAGTGCCTTCGATTACAAGGAGGAAATTGTTAAGGAAATGGATCGGTAGGTTTCTTGATGGTATTCACAAATATTTTTGGTTAACGGTCTAGACTTGTTCTGGAGAGCAGATTATGTAGATAGGTAATTCAGTACGGTGATAAGCGATCCCTTTAAGTTTCAGGCGCTAGCTTCAGCGGCGAACGACTTCTGCCAGCTAATTGAAAATATTAAAAAGCTGGAGGAGAGTGAGTGGCTTTTTCCTATTACCCAAAGTTTGGCACAATTGCATGCGACGGTCTTGCAGTTTGACTCTGGAGGTATTGATTACCGGTTTTTCACTTTACCCGACCTTGATGATCGTTTTGAACTGTTTTTTAGCTTGAAACTGTTTCTTAAAGAGCAAGATAGTTACCCACTTGAGCGGGATTTGTCTACAGATAGTGTTGGCACGACAGGTAGTCTGGCGGATGACTTTGCCGACATCTACTTTGAGCTAAAGCGAGGTTTGAACCTGCTCGATGCAGGTGTTATTCATTGTGAAGAAGAGGCGTTAAAGCTCTGGCAGTCTGGTTTTATACTTCACTGGGGGCAGCACTTGGTTGATGCGCAAAGACATTTATACCGGCTTAGAATTCAGGAGATTTATTTAACGGTTCCGACTGTGCGGGCGAGATAGGCGGTCTTCGCTGAAAGCTCCAGAGAGCAAACCCATTTGTAAGCGAGATTTATGCTTTCAGCGCAGCTGTATACACCGTGGCCACGAACAACAACAATAGAGTGTTTTGTTAACAGTGAGGAAACTCTACCGGGTGCCTCCTCAACATATCGGTCAAAACGTATATCGATGACCGGAACAGTTCCGAAGTAATAAAAACCTTCAAAATCCACGGGCGTAAAGTCATTCCCGTCGAGTGTAAGCGCAATGGTGTAAGGATTGTGGCTGTGAAGAACCGCATGGGCAGATGGATTGGCTAAATAAACAGCATTATGTAGTCCGGCATCAAGTGAAGAGCCTTCGGTGGTTTTTTTTTGGAGCTCGCAGTGGATTAATTTATCTGTGGAGAGCGTGTCAGCACAGGCTCCTGTGGGTGTCACCCAAAAGTGGTTGTCCTCACGAAGTGAGCAATTACCACTGTGTGAATCATTTAGGCCATATTGTCTTAGCCACTGGTAGGTTTGAATAAGCTCTTCTTTTGAGTTCATTTTTTACGTTTATAATGTCTTCTCTGTCGCAGCCAAAGCCAAAACCCACTGAATGCAAGGAAGATAAATAATAGCGTGGCAACGTCAACAAAGAAAACACCTGCAACACCAAAAATACGGCCACTATGAAGGTCAAGAATAAAGCGCTCCAACGGAATTATGTTTTGACGAAAATGGTGAGAAATCTCTTCAGAGAGCTGTTTTGGTAAAGCCCTTTCAGCAGACCATTGGGTGTTATTGACTGCTAGGTTCTCCCAGGATAATAGTCCATCTGTACTGTATAAGATGCCACTTGACGAGTCGATAACGGGTTGCTCGAGATTATTTAACCCTATTCGATAAATATTAGCTGGTAAGCCTTCAGCGGGGGTGATGCGCTCTATTAATTCACCTTCATTTGTAATGAGTACAATTTCGAGGCTGAAAGCAATCACGATAAAGCCATCAGTTTTGACCACACCGATTAAAGGGGACTTATTTTTGTGCGGCAGAGGTCGTGTATCCAGATATAACTGTTCTTCAATTTGGCTAACCCAGTGGCTGCCAGACTTGAAGCTATTTGTGGGAGGTGAAAGTTTCAGGCCATACCAGTCCAGAAGAATATTAGATTTAAGCTTTTTTTCATCGAGCTTGAATGTTTCTGTGTGGTTGAGAAGAAGTCCGGTTAAGCTCAGTATCACGACCACTAAAGCGACACTAATGCCAATATAACGGTGCCAGATAAACAGAGAGTGGCGCAGGCGGCTGGGACTTGCCTTGCATTTGGGTCTGCTCATTGGCGAATTTCCTGATCAAATAACAATGCTAATTTTGCCAGTTTAGTGACAGCGCGAACAGAGAGTGTTGCTCCAGAGATGCCATCTATATTCTGATTTAGCTGCAGATCATCTTTTAATTGAGCATTTATGTATTGCTTGGTGAAGAAATCATGTTTCACTTCCCACCCTCGGCTTTCGCGAAAAGAAAGAACTTTGACGGTCTCAATTTTTCCTTGGTTAATAACAATGCCGACAGTAATAGGTTTAGTTTTGCCGATTTCATCGAGTATCCAGACGCTTTTACTATCCTGTTTTCTATAGCGAGTACGCAAAAAACCAGGTTTGTGAGCCAGAATTTTTTCGGCTTGTTGCCGAAGTGATTTATTTATCCAGAGAACATCAGTAGCAGGTGGGTTGCCGTTGAAAGAGTTGTTGATAAAATCTTCAGGTGGCAGATAGGTTTCGGCCTGAGGTGTGGTGGGATAAAAAAAAATAGAGATAACCAGCAGTATGCAGAAAAGAGGGGGCTTTTGCCCCCTCAGTAGAGTGATAAAGTTAGGATTGACCATCAGTCCATTTTAGAATCGATTGTTTAGAATTGATAGCCGATTCCAAGGTTTACACCATTCTGGTCTTTTCTGTTTTCGTGATTTTGGCGTTGGTAATCGGCCTTGATTACAACATCTTCATGCGGCCACCAGTTTACGCCGATATCCCACTGTTCCTTGCTGGTATCTTTGGCTTCGCCAGAATTACTGCCGGCCTGGTTATCCCATTGGTTATAACGGGCAAAAATACCGAGTTTAGAGTTGATCTTAAATGAAGGTTCAAGATAGAAACCATCCTGCTTGTCAGCACCAACGGCTTTTACCGCTGAACCCTCAATATCCCACATAGCATAAAGTGCTTTTAGTGTGAACGGCCCCGTTGTCCAGACTGCGTGCGTCTCGAACATATTGGCACTATCAGCACCATCAGATGATATCTGAGAAATATCCTCTTGATACTGAGCTGTAAAAGCAAGCTCAAGGCCAGCAATACCTGTGTATTTGATACGGCCTGTTGCCGCTAAATCATTCGCTTTAGCCTTGCTAGCTTTCTGCCTGCCTTTTCGGACGGCAAAATTATTTCCGGAGGTTGTCGCAAGACCAGAGTGAATGTAGGCATCGTAGCTGAAACCTCCGCCTAATTGTCCATATGCACCCGCACCCGCTTCCCACCAGGTTGCCGGAATAATATTTTTCTCAACTGGATTGCGCTCTGTGCCATAAAATGTAGGGGGTTCATGGGTTTCATTAATGATCCCGACAGGGATCAGGAACAGACCTGCTCGAGCGGTATGTTTATCGTTAAGGTCAAAATCTAGGTAGGCTTGCTCAAGCTCAATCTCACCCTTTTTACCATCCCCAGCGATGCTGTGTTCAAGCTCCAATTCAGAGAAAAAGCGGATGTCATCGGTGAATTCATGGCCAAAGAAGAGAACAAAACGGTGGAAATCGATCTCATCTTTATCTGATGCGCCACCTTTTCCAGAAAGGTTGTTGTAATGCAGTTCGCCATAGGCGCCGATTGTGGTTTTGTTGACCCATTCAGCTGCTTTGACTATTCCGCTGTTGCTAACATTATCGGCGACGGTTTCTACCGCTGTAGTATTAGTTTCAACCTGGTTCGTTGTCTGGTTTAGCTGGGCTCTTAGCGCAGCATTTTCTTTTTCGACCTTTTCCAGTCGTTCTGCAAGCTCTTCGAGTGTTATGGCGCTGGCTTGCGAGCTTGCGCAGAGGAGGCCAATGGTTAGGGCCAGGAGTGATTTTCTGGGCTGCATTTCTTGCTAATCTCCGTAAAGGTAATGTTGGAATAAAAAAGCATAACAAGAATCGTTCTCAATAGCAATTCCGAGTAATTCCATGCTGGGTATATCATTTTTGGTTAATAGTTATAAGTCAAAATAGCGTGAAGCTGATAATCATTGCCAGAGCGATTTTTATCGTTGACCTGAGCATAGACAAGCTCAAAATTGGTCTGCTCTTTCCAGTTGTAGGTCAGATAAATATCGGCCTCTTCGACATCGTAATCATCTTTATCTTTGGCATTGAACAGGCCAAATGCACCGCCTAACGTCAAGCTATCGGCTGCGGCATATTCGAGGGCGATAAGTGTTGGCTGGGCACGATCGCCGCTGATCGCATCAAGCGTTTGATATTCCATTGAGGTGTAGAAAGCACCGCCACCAAGACGGGGCAGGGCACCTTTATTGCTGTTGTAGGTGACCTTTCCCCTCCATTAGAACCATTGCTTGGATGAGATTTTCATAGATTTGACCCTCACCCCACATGATTTGCAGTTTTCTGTAAGGATCTAGGGATCTAAGTTATGGCTAATTTCATAAATCGGTTGCACGGGGCATTGATTGTGGTCTGGCTCGGTTTTAAATAGCCTGCAGTTTTTCATTTCTTGCTTGCACGTTAATAGAAGTAAATCCTTAAATAGCCGTTGAATCTCTTTTTTTCCTTTGGGTTGGCTGTCTTGGTTTGTCTCTTGATAGCGCCAAGAGAGGTAAATAGCACCAGAGTGCGCCTCAATAACTTGCAACCGTGGTATTCCGTTTTCCAGCCATGCGTAGATGTGAAAACTCATAATAATCATCCTTTTGATATAGATTCGGGTATCAGTGAAGTTGCATAAATGCCACGCCATTGATACGAATGATAATCGTTACTAATAAGAAAGCAAGCAAAAATATGCTTTGCTCGGGAAAAGTTTTATCAACTGGTGTGGGCGACCTAAAAAGGTTTTACGGTCGCTAGAATAATGATGGCAATTAGAAAGATAACGGGTATTTCATTGACCCAGCGATAGTAGATATGGCTGCGGTTGTTGCGGTCATTTTTGAAATCAGCAAGCCAGCGGCCGCATTGGATATGATAACCAACGAGAAGGGCTAGCAATAAGAGTTTGGTATGCAGCCAGCCACTACTCGCATAGATAGCCCACGCATAATCAACGAGCATCCATCCACCTAATACCAAAGTGAGAATCATGCCGGGTGTCATGATGCCGTAATAGAGCTTTCTTTCCATGATGAGGAAGCGCTCATGACTAGTTTTGTCGTCACTCATGGCGTGATAGACAAACAGTCTGGGTAGATAGAAGAGCCCAGCAAACCAGGTGACCATTGTGATCAGGTGAAATGCTTTTAACCACATAGCATTTAACCCTCTTCGAGCATTTTTAAGATACGTGTACGGACGTGACTCATATCCATCTCTCCAATTTTTTGAAGTGCGATGGTTCCATCGGGGGCGATCAGGAAATTAGTCGGTGTTAGCTGGACATTGTAAAAAGCGGTAGAGAGCTTACCCATGGGATCAAGAGCAACAGGGTAGGGTAGTTTCTTTGCTTTGGTCATTGCCAGTACGCGGTCGGGTGGATCGTAATGCATGGCAACGGAAATCATTATAAGCCCTTTACCAGACAGCTCGTTGTAAAGCTCGATAAGGTGGGGGATTTCTGCGATACAGCCGGGACAGTCGGTTGCCCAGAAGGTGATCAGTGCAGGGTGCCCTTTAAGGTTAGCAGAGGTTATTTTCTCGCCCGTGAGCGTGTTAAAGGTGACATTGGGCAGTTGCCGTTTGCCCGCATCACCCAGGAAAAGCCAGTTTCCTACAATGAGTAGCGCGGCCAGGATAAGGCCGATCAGAATGTTTTTATTTGCGATCATCTTGCTTTTTATCGTTGCTGTTTTCTATATGTTGAGAGTATGCATCACATAATGCCCGGTATAAAGGTGTTGGGCAGATTAGCCGAGAGGTGCCGGCGGCAATAAATGCAGTCGCCATCAAGGGCAAAAGCAGTTCATGCGCATCACTCATCTCCATCACGACAACAAAAGCGGTTAAAGGCGATTGCAGCATGCCAGAAAAGTAAGCGGTTATACCGAGTAAAATCATGACCGTTGCGGGGGCAACGGGAAACCAGTTGGCAAGATCGGCTCCGAGTGCCGCACCGACCGTCAATGAGGGGACAAAGATTCCGCTGGGGATGCCACTGAAAAAGGTCATGATAATTGAGCCAATTTTGTAGAAAGGCAGCAGAGGGTCCATCGCTTCAGGGTGTTTCAGGATTTCTAGTGTCTCCTGATAACCTGTGCCAAAAGAATTTCCGTCAGAAAAGAGCCCTAGAAGCGCAATAATAAAACCGCAAATAAGACCTAATTTAATAGGAGTGAGCCATTCAATTGTGGTGAGCCACTTTCCACCAGTAATTATGCTATTGCTGAATAGAGCACCGATTGATCCACAGAAAACCCCGCAAATTAGAACCGCAGCGCCATTTTCTCTCCAGTTAAAACTGGTGATGTACTCGCCCAGATAGGTTGTGTGGTCGAGTAAAATAAAGGCGGTGACGCCGGAAAAAATGATAGCAGTTAAGACGATGCCACTGGTTTTTTCCTCTAGTGAACGGCCCATCTCTTCGATGGCAAACACGATGCCTGCTAGAGGGGCGCTAAACATTGCAGCGAAGCCAGCAGCACTACCAGCAAGGATTAGTCCTCTTTCCAGGTAATGAGCAGGAAACCGTGCGAGCCGCCCAAGTGTCGTCATGATTGCGGCACCAATATGAACAGCTGGCCCCCCGAAGCCGACCGAAGCACCTGAAAGAAGGCCTAGGAACGTGAGGAGGATTTTTCCGACAATAATTCGTAACGAAAGTAGTGCGGAGCGATTGGAAAGATCGCCGGTTATCTCGAGGGCAGTTTTGACCTGAGGCACACCGCTTCTTTCTGAGCCTTTAAAGTAGGTTGTTGTTAACCATGCTGTCAGCGCGAGCCCAAGAGGCGCGAGAAGGAAAGGGAGCCAAGTGGATTGCTCATAAATTCTTCGAAAAAGGTCTGAGGCTAATTCGTTACCGTGTGTTAGGACAACAACGGAGACGCCAACAAGAATGGCACCTAGCCAGAAGACCAGGTGTAATTTGATTGCATTTGGTGAGAATAGCTGGCGGGCTGAGGCTTTGAAATGGCTAAACATTTTTGCTTTTGAAATATAAATTCAATGGCTAAGTTTATCAAAATCGCTGTCAGGATGCTTGAGGAATGGAGAGTGAAGACGGACAATAGCAGGATTATTAAACAACTAAAGTAGATTGGCTCATGATTAAGGCAGGCATTGTAGGTGGTACCGGTTACACAGGCGTGGAACTATTGCGGATTCTTGTGCTTCACTCTGAGGTAGAGGTCAGCGTTGTTACCTCTCGCTCTGATGCGGGTAGCCGAGTTGATGCGACTTACCCCAATCTACGCGGCTTAATTGATATTTGTTTCAGCAAGCCAGAAATTGATGAGTTAGGTACGTGCGATGTCGTTTTTTTTGCGACACCAAATGGTACGGCGATGCGGATGACGCCAGCGTTACTTGAGCGAGGTGTGAAACTTATCGATTTGTCTGCCGATTTTCGACTCAAAGATCCTGCTTTGTGGGAGAAGTGGTACGGTGAACCGCATCTTTGCCCAGATCTCATTACTGAAGCCGTTTATGGGCTACCTGAAATGAATCGAGAATCGGTCAAAACGGCGCGTTTAGTGGCTAACCCAGGTTGTTATCCTACGGCAACACAGTTAGGTTTTTTGCCGTTGATTGAAGAGGGATTAATCAGCCTCGATGGCCTGATCGCAGATGTAAAGTCAGGTGTCAGTGGTGCGGGTCGTTCTGCGCAAGTGAGTGCGTTAATGAGTGAGACAGGTGAGAGCTTCAAGGCGTATGCAGCGCAGGGGCATCGCCATTTGCCAGAAGTTGTTCAGGGGCTGGAGGATGTTGCGGGAAAGGGTGTAAATATGACTTTTGTTCCACATTTGTTGCCTATGATTAGAGGTATTCATGCCACGTTGTACGCAAAACTGACAGGCAGTGCGCCTGATTTACAGCAGCTTTATGAGGATCGCTTTAAGGATGATTATTTTGTCGACATCCTTCCTGCAGGTGCTCATCCTGATACGGGTGATGTTCGTGGCTCAAACCGTTGTCAGATTGCTGTTCATTGTCCGCAAGGTGGGGATACAGTTGTTGTTCTTTCAGTTATTGATAACCTGGTTAAAGGTGCTGCGGGTCAGGCGGTGCAAAATATGAATCTGATGTTCGGGCTTGAAGAAGCCGCAGGTTTAAAAACGGTCGCGCTTTACCCATAGTGAACAGGGATCAATAAATATGAAAGGTGATTCAGATATTTCACCATGGCATCAGCGTCAAAAGCCGGCGGCACTTTCGATTGTTACATTTATTTTGTTTGGGGCAATTTGTACGGTTGCTGGTTTTGGCCTGGGCAGCTATTTTATTGATCAAGATTCGCGCGAGGCGATAGAACTATTTGGTCAGCTGTCGACTGAAAAGGTGGAGCTTAATGGGCAAGTCAGCAGGTTGAGGCAGCAGCTGTCGATTCTTGAAAGTGGCAGTAAAATTGACCGGTTATCAGTGCAACAAACACAAAAGAAATTAGCTGAGATGCAGTCAACCCAAAAAGAGCTGGAGGAGAAGCTGGCATTCTATCAGAGGATTATGGCGCCGGAGAAAGCTAACGAGGCACTTTATATCCAGAGTTTTCGTTTGATTTCTATGCCTGAGGCTAATCGTCACAAATTCGTGCTGACCTTATCCCAGGGTGTTGGAAAAAAACGGGCAACTAAGGGCTCGTTTTCGATTTCAGTAAGTGGTCAGCTTGCGGGTGAAGAGAAAAAACTACAACTCAAAGATCTTAATGAAGAACAAAAAAATAGCTTACCTTTTAATTTCAGATATTTTCAGACAATCACGCGGAACCTGATTTTACCTGATGGTTTTGTTCCCCAGAGTTTGGTGGTCAATATAAAGCCATCAAGGAAAGGAGATGAAACAGTGGAAAAAGAGTGGGACTGGAAGAGGCTTGCCGAGACAGAGTATTAATCATTTTTTGTAGGCTATACTTTCTATGCGTTATTTTAAGGAAAACGGACATGATAGGTAAAAAGAAGATGAGTAATAATCAGGTTTCCACAATCTTGGGGCAAGGCGCAGAAATTGTGGGTGATGTGACCTTCAGTGGAGGGTTACACATCGATGGCGTTGTTAAAGGCAATGTGACCGGAACGGAAGATAGTGATGCAGTGCTGACGCTAAGTGAATTAGGCTCAATTGAAGGTGAAGTGAGAGTGCCGGTCATTATTTTAAATGGTGCAATCAAAGGTGATGTTTTTGCATCGGAGAGGGTCGAGCTGGCCTCTAAAGCACGCGTAACAGGGAATGTTAGTTATAACTTGATCGAGATGGCGGTCGGTGCGGAAGTTAATGGAAAGTTGGCGCACCTTGAAGAATCCGCATCCATTTCTCTAATTAGTGATGGCGATATGACGGCGAAGAGTAGTTCTAAGGTTGGATGATAATTGCTTATCTTGACCAATTTACTCTGGATACTGATACAATGAATCTCAATTAAGGGATATTTATGAGCAAATTTTTATGAGTGAAACTGAATTAGTCGTTAATTTTACTGATAGTGCCGCAGCGAAAGTCAGTGACCTTATTTCGGATGAGGGAAATGATAATTTGAAATTGCGAGTTTATATTACCGGTGGTGGTTGCTCCGGTTTCCAGTATGGCTTCACCTTTGATGAAGAGGTAGCGGAAGATGATACGCAGATCGAAAAAGGCGGGGTAACCGTTTTGATCGACTCGATGAGTATTCAATACCTTGAAGGGGCAGAAATAGATTACAAAGAAAGTGTTGAAGGCTCACAGTTCGTTATTCGTAATCCCAATGCGACAACAACTTGTGGTTGTGGCTCATCATTCTCACCCTAGTCTTTTTTTACGGTTTATAAATGCCGCCAAGAATAACGGGGTGACTCGCCCCGGTTACTTCGGGTAAGTTTCCAGGAAGTCCATTGATCGTCTGTCGAGCAAGCCAGGCAAAAGCCATTGCTTCAACCCAGTCGGGAGAAACAGATAGTGACTCAGTTGTTTCCGTAGGGCTTCCTGAAAGCTGACGAATTCTTTCCATTAGATAATCGTTCTGCGCACCGCCACCACATATATATAGATTTAAATTTTCTGATGAGAGCTTCCCTGCTGCGGTGGAAATAGTCTGCGCGGTTAATTCTGTGAGGGTCGCCTGAACATCTTCATTTGAAATTTGTAACCCGAGTTCATCAAGCCTGTTTTGTAGCCACTGTGGTGAGAAGTAGTCCGTGCCGGTACTTTTGGGTGGAGAGAGAGCGAAAAATGGATCAGCGAGAAGCCGCTTAAGAAGTGCTTGGTTAACCTTTCCTGAGCGTGCCCAGTTGCCGTTGTGATCAAAAGTTTTTCCAGAGTGGGTTTCAATCCAAAAATCCATCAGAGTATTGCCGGGCCCACAGTCAAAGCCAACAATTTCTTCTGCTTTGGAGCAGGGTAAATAGGTAATATTTGCAATTCCACCGATATTGATGATGGCTCGGTTCTCGGTTGAGGAGCTGAAAATAGCCTGGTGGAAGGCGGGAACAAGCGGTGCACCTTGGCCACCAACAGCAATATCTCGGCGCCTGAAGTCGGCTACAACAGGGATTCCTGTTAGTTCTGCAATCAAATTTGGATCGCCAATCTGTAGAGTGTAAGGATTTGGCTGTTCGGGAGAATGACAGATGGTCTGTCCATGATTGCCGATGGCGAGGATATCCTCCCCACCAAATGAGCCTTTTTTTAGGACAGCTAGAGCAGATTCTACGTAGAGTTTTCCAAGAAGCGTATCCATTTCGGCCAACTCCTGAATGGAAGCGGCCTTGCTACAAATTTTTTGGAGTTTTTGGCGAACTGATTTTGGATAGGGTTGATAGTGACTGCACAGTAAGTTGCTGCCATTATCAGAAAAATCGGCAATTACGGCATCAATGCCATCAAGGCTCGTGCCAGACATCAGGCCAATATAGAATTCTCGCAACAGCTGAGATCCGTGTAACCGAATACTCCCCGTTTAGGGAGAAGCCAGCCCGCTAACCTGAGCAAGCCTGACTGTTTTGACTTGATCCAGCTGGCTGATAAGTGGTTGTGTCTGTCTGTTAAATTCGGCCAGGTACTGCTTAGGAATAGATTCCGCCTGTGGCAATGAGACTGTTAATGGGTTGCGGTGAACGCCGTTGACACGAAATTCATAGTGTAAATGAGCTCCTGTTGCGAGACCTGACTTGCCGACGTAGCCAATCACCTGACCTTGCTTCACATGGCTTCCATTCCTTCGTTTGCCATGAAACTTTGAAAGGTGCGCATAGAGCGTTGTGTAACGTTGTCCATGTTGAACAATTACGACACGGCCGTAGCCACCCTTTCGGCCGCGAAAAATAATTTTCCCGTCACCCGTTGTTTTAATGGGTGTTCCAGTTGAGGCTGCGTAATCGACACCTTTATGCGCCCGAATCCGGTTGAGAACAGGGTGTTTGCGTTTTAAGTTAAACCGCGAGCTGATGCGAGCAAAATCAACGGGGGTACGCAAAAAGGTTTTTCGCATACTATCCCCCTCAGGAGTGAAATAGTTAGAGTGGCCTTCAGAGTCGATATACCTTACCGCGCGGAAAGTTTTTCCCCGGTTAGTAAATTCAGCGGCAAGGATATTGCCCGCATTAATTTCTTTGCCATCAACAAACTGTTTCTCATAGAGAATGGAGAACTGGTCGTTTTCACGTAGATCCAATGCAAAATCGATATCCCAGCCAAAAACATTGGCAAGTTCCATAATGGTTTTATCGGAGACACCTGCTTTTTTTGCATCGTTAAATAGCGATGACTGGATTCTGGCAGATGCAAACGTCTGGTGGCGATCAATTTCTTTGCTTTTTCTCGTAACATCAAAACCTTGTTCCGTACGAGTGGCAACAATAGAGTCTATGCGGTTCTTTTCGTAGACGAGACGTTTAACTTTATTCTGCTCTGTGACATAAATAGACAGCTTTTTCCCAGCCCGAAGTGACTTTAGCTCTTTTGAAATGGAACCAGAGTGCACAATTTCATGAAGTTCATTTTTGCTGAGGTCTAGTTTTGAGAAGATGATGGAGAGGTTTTCGCCACTTTTGACGGTGTGCTGCAATTGTTTGAGCGAGCCGTTTGCCTGCTTTTTTTCTACTGGAATTACTTTTTGCGGCACTATGGCTGATTTTGGCTCGCTGTAGACTGCAGGGCTCTCGTCTCCATCTTTCTTCAGTGCGGGAAGAGGGAGGCTCAAAGTGACTCTTTGTGGGTTGGCTATGGGTGATGAACTGTCGGCGGCAGGTTGTATTTCCCGAGTTTCGGGGCCACCAAAAAACTGGCTAGCAACAGCCCCAGTTATAAGCACTCCCAAGGAAATGAAGAGGGCGGTTTTGATCCTGCTTTTACCAGTATCTGGAAGTCTGGGTTCGATGCGTGATTTGTAGTCTCTGGGGCTGGACAAATTCCTACCTTCTATCAAATTTAAAGATTCACTCATAATAATAGGCTATTTTTTGGGAATTTCCTATCTATATAGCGTACAGTTGCGCACCTTAATAGATAGCTAATAATTTTTGAGAGGCCTGAATGTCTTCGGTTGTGGAAAGTTTGGAAATTTTGAGTAGAGGGGCCGAGGAAATACTGGTCGAATCTCAGCTGGAAAAAAAGTTAAAGGAAGGGCGGCCGCTTAGAATTAAAGCCGGTTTTGACCCAACGGCGCCAGACCTTCATTTGGGTCACACTGTTTTACTCAACAAACTCAAGCAGTTCCAGGATCTCGGTCACGAGGTAATTTTCCTGATTGGCGATTTTACAGGGATGATCGGTGACCCAACGGGTAAAAACATTACGCGCAAGCCGCTTACGACAGAAGAGGTGGCAGAGAACGCCAAAAGCTACCAGGAGCAGGTCTTTAAAATTCTGGATAAAAGTAAAACCAGGATCGTATTTAATTCAGAATGGATGGGAAAGCTAACGGCGGCGGATTTAATTCAGCTTGCGGCAAAGCATACGGTGGCAAGAATGCTAGAGCGAGATGACTTTAGTAAGCGCTACAAAGGTGGGCAGCCGATTGCAATCCATGAATTTCTCTATCCACTTATACAAGGTTATGACTCTGTAGAGCTAAAAGCGGATGTCGAATTGGGTGGTACGGATCAAAAGTTTAATCTTTTGGTCGGGCGCCAGCTTCAGGAGATTTATGGCCAGGCACCACAAGTTGTTTTGACGATGCCAATACTAGAGGGGCTGGATGGTGTGCAGAAGATGTCCAAGTCGTTAGGGAACTATATCGGTATAGCAGACAAACCAGATGAGATGTTCGGAAAGATCATGTCAATATCTGATGGCTTGATGTGGCGATATTATGAGTTACTGAGTTTTAGCTCATTGGATGAGATTGCTGCATGGCGAAAGGCATGCGACGAAGGTGTTAACCCAAAAGAAAGTAAAGTAAGGCTCGCAAAAGAATTAGTAGAGCGCTTTCACGACGCAGAAGCAGCAGATCGGGCGGAGGCACAGTTCGAGGCAAGGTTTAAAAAAGGGGCGATGCCTGATGATATTGAGGAAAAAGCTCTTGGCGAAATGGATGGTGGCTATCCAATCGCAAATCTGCTCAAAGATGCAGGCTTGACGAGCAGCACCTCTGAATCATTCAGGATGATAAAGCAGGGCGCCGTGAAAATTGACGGGAAAAAGGTCGAAGACAAGGCGTTATTAATGGCATGCGGCACGTGTCATATTTATCAAGTTGGAAAGCGAAAGTTCGCAAAAGTGATGATAGGTAATGGTTAGATTGAGGTGTTCCTGAATTTATTTTCCAAAGATGTCACAAAGAGATTGACAGTAAAG
>QNFJ01000012.1 GCA_003646305.1 Gammaproteobacteria bacterium
CGCTGTTTTTCACCACCGTAAGAGAATGTCCATGCTGGGACAAGGTGCTTAATAGTGTCTGTGTTAACTTTAGTTAGTGGACTAAAACGCTGTCCCT
Organism: Gammaproteobacteria bacterium; assembly: GCA_003646305.1. Lineage (GTDB taxonomy): Bacteria > Pseudomonadota > Gammaproteobacteria > Methylococcales > UBA2780 > UBA2780. The sequence continues at coordinate 98 of QNFJ01000012.1, forward strand.
GTGAACCTAGTCCATAAGAAACAACATCTTCTGTTGTTGTTGCATCGTTGAGGACATCCGCGTCACTCACGCCTGGCAAATGCTTTGCCATCGCAACACCACCAAAACCGATTGCAGCACCGGCTAGGCAGCTGATAATCGCGCCCTTTAAACTCGTTTTCTTCATTTTCTACTCCTGTCAGTGATTAACTCTTACGTTGGCTTAAGTTTTTATTTTGGCCAAAGCGTCACAAATAAAAATGCACGCACAAAGCTCGTGACGATTCGTGAGTTTACACAATATTTTTCCCTACATCTACACAGTCTGATGTCCTGCTTTATTTCGTTTACAAAAAATAGACTTTAAATAATGAAACTGTGACTTTAATCCATCTTGAAATGTTATTCTTCTGTCCCATGCAAAACAGCCAAACACCCGAACTAGTCAACTCCAACGAGCAACTGGAACAGCTCTGCCTACAACTCGCTAACTGTAGATGGATGGCGCTCGACACAGAATTTATGCGCGAGAAAACCTATTCACCGCAATTCTGTTTGCTGCAAATTGCAACGACTGACTGCGTTGCCTGCGTGGACCCACTGGCGATTGAATCGCTCGACCCTCTGCTGGATCTAATTTATCAGCCAGATATCATCAAAATATTCCATGCTAGCCGGCAGGATCTCGAAATTTTTTATAACCTACGGGGTTCTATTCCAGCTCCAATCTTTGACACCCAAATTGCAGCACCTCTGCTTGGCCAGACAGATCAAATTGGCTATGCCAATCTGGTCAAGGCTCTTCTGAATGTAGACCTTCCCAAGACACATTCTCGCACCGATTGGAGCCATCGCCCACTTTCACCGGAACAACTCATCTATGCAGCCGATGATGTTATCTATCTAGCTCAGATTTATAACACGATGCGTGAACAACTTGGCGAGCTCGATCGAGAAAAGTGGTTAGATGGTGACTTTGAGGCACTCACTCGTAACAGCCTCTATGAGAATGCTCCCGAATTAGCCTGGAACCGAATTCGCTCGGCCTGGAAACTCAAGGGCGCCAGCCTCTCATCTCTCCAGCTATTAGCTGAGTGGCGAGAAACGAAGGCTCAACAATCAAACCGCCCCAGAAACTGGATTCTAAAAGATGATGCGCTTTTTGACATTGCCCGCCAACGCCCTGACTCTATCGATAAACTGAAAAGAATAAGAGGCATTCCAGAACAAACCGTTCGTCGACACGGGGAGACAATTCTTGGCCTTCTCGAGGCCGCGACAACAAGAGCCCCCATCCCAGCAAAAGCACCACCAAAAACCTCTGCAAAGTCGGCCGAAAAAGAGGCGCTTTTAGATATTTTAATGTCCGTGACACGCCTTTATGCTGCACAGGAGAAAATTAACCCAACAACATTGGCCTCCAGAAAAGAGCTGGAAAAACTGCTCAGCAGCCCTGATGAATGCGCACTTTTGAGTGGCTGGAGAAAAACCATCATCGGTGAAAAACTCCTGCACTTTCTTGATGGCTCACAATCACTCTCCGTTAAAAACAATAAAGTAATTATTGAAGGATCCAAATGACTCAACAGACTGATAACCCTCTCGTCAACGCCCTCCTCAATGCAGCACCGCAGACCAAACTGGTCGAAACCCATATTTCATGGGTTCTACTCACCGGTGATTTTGTCTATAAAATCAAAAAACCGGTTGATTTTGGCTTCCTGAATTTTACAACTCTGGAAAAACGAAAATTCTATTGTGAGGAAGAAGTTCGCCTTAACCGACGGCTCGCACCCGATCTCTATCTTGATGTTCTATCCATCACTGGAACGGCAGAAAACCCAACCATTGGCGGCGATGGCGAAGCAATCGAGTTCGCCATCAAAATGAAACAGTTTCCCGAAGAAGGCTTGATGGATCGCCTCGCCAGCTCTGGTGAAATTAATGCCGGTTTAATCGACAAGCTGGCAGATGCCATTGCAGTTTTCCATGGCGAAATAGCAATTGCACAAGCAGACAATCCACTCGGAATGGCTGACAGCGTGCAAGCACCTGTTACCCAAAACTTTGAACAAATACTCCCGCTATTAAGTAACGACAAGGAGCGAACAGAGCTTAAACAAATCGAAGCGTGGAGCAACAATCAATTCCAAGCACTAAAACCAACGCTCGATGCACGTCACCTTAATGGTTTTATCCGCGAATGCCACGGCGACCTTCATCTTGGAAATATCGTTGTTATTGAGGGACAGCCCGTTCTATTTGACTGCATCGAATTCAACGACGAATTCCGCTGGACCGATGTGATGAATGAAATCGCCTTTATCGTCATGGATCTGATGATGCGCGACCTAAAAGGTTACGCCTTTCGACTGCTAAATCGCTATCTTGAAAAAACGGGGGATTACGAAGGCGTCGCCCTACTTAATTACTACATCACTTACCGAGCAATGGTCCGAGCAAAGATTGCCCGTTTCACTATGGGCCATATGAGTGAAGGGTCACCCGAACAGCAACAACAGATTGAGCAATACCAAAGCTATATTAATCTTGCATTGCAGATATCAAATGACAAGAAGCCTCTATTAATGATCACTCATGGGCTTTCTGGCAGCGGAAAATCCTTTGTTTCCAGCATGATTCTAGAAGAAGTTGGCGCCATCCGTGTTCGTTCGGATATTGAACGAAAAAGACTCACCGGCTTTGAACCTCTAGCTAAAACAAAATCAGATTTAGATGGCGGGATTTATGGCCCTGAAACAGGGCAAAAAACTTACAAAAGACTACTCGAGCTTGCTGAAATTGTTGTTCAATCCGGCTACCCCGTTATTATCGACGCCACTTTCCTCAAACAAACCGATAGAGCCACTCAACAGCAGCTTGCTGAAAAGTTAGATGCTAACTTTATGATTCTGAATACTGAAGCTCCGGTAGAAAAGCTTGAGCAATTCATAGCCCAACGAGCCAAAGTAAATAAAGACCCTTCGGAGGCCGACCTAGCTGTTCTTGCTAAACAACTAAAGAAACGAGAACTTCTTACAGAGGCAGAAAAACAAGCCACACTAACATTGGATAGTTCCGGGCTACCTGAAACACGCGACGAAGTTTTATTGCTAGTCAGAAGCCATATTAAGTCAGTAACGTAAGCACACCTAAGCAACTAACCAATTAATAAGCTTATGTTTTATGTGGTTGCTGAGCTTGCATTCAGGTGATATGGTCGATCTATAAAAGCTATATCACTATAAAAAATGAACCCTTTCCTGAGAAATTTAGTTTTAGTCATTACCGTTAACCTCATCACTCTCTCTCCTGTTCACGCACATGGTAGCGCAGGGAATGGGGGTAACTTTTGCAGAGTCTATGCCCAAGCCGGTGAGCTCATGGTTTCAAGTTATCAGCCCGAAATATCTAAAAAGACGGCCTATTGCGCTGACCTCCCTGCCTATACTGAATCTATTATTGTTCTCGACTTTGTAACTTCCGCTTTGCGCAAAAAGGCACTCAGCGTGCAAATCGTTGAAATATCCGGCGAGCAAGGCCAAGACCACGCTGATGAGCATCATGGAAGAGCTATTCAAGCCCTTCCTTTTAATACTTATAAAACTGGGACGGTCCAACTCACCTTTACACCAGAAAAAGGGAAAAAATACGCAACACTGATTACCATTCTCGATAGACACGGGGAGCCAGAGGTGATCGACTTTCCTTTTACATTTGGCAAAAAAGAGGGGGGAATAACCCCAAACAATTTTGCCACCGGCGCCTTTTTTCTACTCGCTTTTGGGATATTTCTAGTTTTCTTCCGCCCTTTAATTTTCAAAACAAAAAGGCTTAACGGCTAATTTTCCAGCAATAATGAATTTTTGGGTTGCGTTCAAAGTCTTTCGGCAAGGTCTTATGGCTAACATCCTCAATTATCCAGACCGACAACTTCTCTTGGTCTAACCGAAATTTACGGTTATTAGTCGAAAAGATGAGCACCCCTTCGTCACCAAGAAGCGCCATAGCATCCTCAATCAACTCCACATGATCTCGCTGTACATCAAACTCATTCTCCATCCGCTTGGAGTTTGAAAAAGTAGGGGGATCAAGAAAGATCAGATCAAACTGGCCGCCTTTCTCTTTTTCGGCTTTCAGCCACTCGAGGCAGTTTGCCCGAATAATCTGGTGTTTTTCTCCCTTGAAACCATTTAGCGCAAGGTTTTTACCTGCCCACTCTAAGTAGGTATTAGACATATCGACAGTTGTGGTCGAGGTTGCACCACCTTGTGCCGCGTAGACGCTTGCTGTTCCAGTGTAGGCAAAGAGATTGAGAAACCGCCTGCCCGCTGCCAACTCTCCGACCATTTGACGTGTTACTCGGTGGTCGAGAAAAAGCCCTGTATCGAGATAATCTTTCAAGTTAACGAGAAATTTTAGTCCATTTTCTTTTACTTCAAAAAACCCGCCTGAAACATCTTGTTTTTCATACTGGGAAGTTCCTTTCTGGCGCCGTCTAACTTTAAGATAAAGCTGATCTTGCGACACTTCTAGAAGCTCAGGAATCACTGCAAGCGCATCACGCAAGCGTTCTAATGCTTTCTCAGCATCAACTGTTTTCGGTGCTTCGTACTCTTGCATATGGACAGCCCGCTTCTCTCCATCATACAAATCAATCGCTAATGCATATTCGGGCAAATCAGCATCGTAGACACGGTAACAGCTAATGCCTTCTCTTTTTGCCCAGCGCCGCAGGTTTTTAAGATTCTTTTTAAGCCGGTTCGTCAACATCTGCGCACCCTGGCTTAACGCACCTTCAGCGGGGAGTAGCGCCTTTTTGACCGAGCCACCCCACACCCCTTCAACAATAGGCGTTTTAACCTCAAAGTGGCGCTCAGCCTTGACCTCGAAGTTGAATACTTTACATTCAATCGCACCATTGAAGAGTTTGTAGGATTTGTGTGACCTTAGCGGAATTTGAAAAGCCAGGTCAGCGTTGCCGGTAAAAACAGAGGCATTCCAACCAGAAAAACGAGCCTGGAGAATCGTCCCAATCTCATGATAAAGAAGCTTTAGCTTCTCAATCTCACCCATTCGCTCACCGTAAGGGGGGTTACAGATAAAGAGTCCGGGTTGCCAGTTGCTATCTGCTTTAACTCGGTTAAGTGGCTCACCGAAAATAGTGATTTTATCTGATAGCCCCGCAGCCTTAACATTCGCTTTGGCGATACCGGCTGTTTTGATGTTTAAGTCTGAGCCAGCAATCGGTGGCAAGTCCTCCAGCCCTTTTTCTCGACGCTCTTCTGCCTCTTCCTTGAGCCGCTCCCAAACTGCTGGCTGAAACTGTTTCCAACCGATAAAACCATAATAATCACGCAGGTAGCCCGGCGCGATATCGGCGGCCATCATCGCCCCCTCGATCAGCAGCGTACCCGAACCGCACATCGGATCGAATAGCGCACCACCTTTAGCTGCAATTTTTGGCCAGCCCGCACGCAGCAAAATGGTTGCTGCAAGATTTTCTTTTAAGGGGGCGGCCATTGTTTCTGCTCGGTAACCGCGTCGATGCAGGCTATCTCCAGACAAATCCAGACTAATCGTCGCCTCATCTCGATAAAGGTGAAGGTTTATACGAATATCGGGGCGAGCTCGCTCAACGGATGGGCGCTCTCCACAGCTATCCCTAAACTGATCAACAACCGCATCTTTGATTTTTAGCGCAGCATATTGTGAATGACTAATTTTGGATGAGCTTAATTTTGCATCGACAGCAAGGCTCTGCGTAACAGAGAAATGTTCTGCCCAATCAATCGCCTGCACACCATCGTAGAGTGCCTCCGGGCTTTCTGCCTTAAATTTTTTCAGCGGCAAGAGCACCCTGTTGGCCAGGCGACTCCACAGACAGACGCGCATGGCCATCTCTAAGTCACCCTCAAAGCGAACACCACCGCGGCCCTCGGTCAGCGCTTCGACACCCATAGCAGCCAACTCATCGAAAAGTAGCCGTTCCACCCCTCTTGGCGCGGTTGCAAATAATGTTAAGCCTTTTTTATTCTGCACTGTGAAATTACCTTTTTAAATTCTATTTTGTTGCGGCTTATTGCCACCAACTTGTTTCCAGCTCATCTCGACAACTCGCCAGCTGACCACGATACCGTTTCGCTCGCCGGTCGACCTTTTTGGCCACTTTTACCAACCAACGTTTACGATTAAATGTTTTCCGTTTATAACCACCATGCCCCTCGTGGTAGGCCAGGTATTGTTTACCTGCATCCCATTTTGAGATACCCAGTTTCCGACGGCTAACCGAGCCATACCAGCCGATAAAGTCAGTTGCATCTTCAAAATCATCACGGTCCGCGCCCCAATTACCTGTTTCGTCGATATACCACTCCCAGGTACTGTCTAAAACCTGAGCATAACCATATGCACTTGAGGGGCGGCCTAACGGGATAAAAAGAAACCAGTCCATCGGTGGTTTTGCATCAGCGTAGAAACGTGATTCCTGGTGCATAATCGCCATCTGCACATGAACCGGCACTCCCCATTTTTTGAAGGCATCATTGGCATCGTCATACCAGTCGTCTTTTTCACGAAATATTTCACAGAGATTATCAAGCCGTGCCGGGGGAGTTGTTGCACAACCACTCAGGGCAGCCAAAGAGACCATCACAAAAACCAGCTTTTTTGAGATCACGACAGAGGCCTTTTTCATATATTAGTGTTTCGCTGAACGGCTACTTTCCCAAATCTCTATCGCCGCCACGAGCTGCTCTGCAGCACTATTAAGCGAAGCAAGCGCTAAATCTCGCTTATCATTCGTCATATGCCTCCATGCCGTTTCAATATGCCCTTCCGCAGTCCAGCCTAACTCCGCATCCAACGTCTGCTGGTAAGCCCCTTGCAGTGCTTGCTGACATTGATTTGTCGACACCTCATCCAACCCCGCCTGCTTAAGCACCATCACACACGCCGCCATTGGCGCACTTTTTAGCGCCTTTTCATTCGTACCGCCCGACAGATCCGCCCACTCTTCTCGATAAAAACCAGCTAAACCCGTAACCAGATAGATTAGCGCCAGCATCACCGGCAAATCGGCCTGCAACGTTGGGTCGCCTCTCCTTGCCGCCAATTCAGCAGCTACCTTAAGCGATGGCGCGACAATCATTTGATATTCAGTTGAGTTCAGCGCGTTCTCTTGCAGGGTATCGTCAGCCATAAAAAAACCTGTCATCTCCAAATAGCGACATTATAAAGGCTTATACCCTAGCTCGCGCATAATCTGCTTATAACAGATCGAATCCCATCGATCTTCGAGCAATTGCCCACAGGTTTTCTATGGGATTTTTCAGCTTTTGATGAAATAGAGGCGGAGCCTGAACATGCAAAAAGCAGGACTTGTCGATACAATGATCACCAACCAGATTGTCCACCGCTGTATCGAGAAGCCCCTGCACCTCTTCAAACGAAAAAATAGACCGTGAATAGCAACCTGAAGAACTGGTTTTTACTAGCCAGAGTCCCATTCTTTTCCCCAGCTCTTTCCCCTTTTTTGCTTGGCTCACTGCTCGCGGCACAAACTGTTCCCGCCTTCAATTGGCCTGTTCTGGTTATCAGCCTTTGCGCTGTTACTTCGATTATTCTCGCCTGCCACTTAAATGGGGAGATTGATGACCTGGAGACAGACCGCATTTCTGCAACACTTGAACGTAACCGTTTTTCTGGTGGCAGCCAGATCCTGGTCAAAAAGCTAATCCCTCAACAACAGGTCCAATGGGTTATTCACCTGGCCACTATCATCGCCGTCCTTCTTGGCCTGATACTTCAGTTCGGCTTAAACCGTGGTGCCCTGACGATTCCGCTAGGAATGATCGCTATTTTCTGTGCCTGGTTTTATTCAAAACCACCTCTCCGCCTCGTTAGCAGAGGGGTTGGTGAAATCATGGTCGCCTTTTGCTATGGCTGGCTACCCATTACCGTTGCTTTCTATCTGCAAACTGGCGAGTTTTCTTCACTGGCCAATCTACTGGCAATACCCGTTGGCCTAAGCTGCTTTAACGTTATCCTTATCAATGAGTTTGCCGACTACCCTGCAGACCAGCAGACTGGCAAGCGAAATCTGGTGGTGCGTTTTGGCAAACCATTCGCTAGAAAACTCTATCTACTGACTAACTTGGTTTCCTGGTTTGCACTTTACTTACTCTACACCAGCAACAATCTGCCACTGTTTGCCGCACTTTTTTACCTGCCTTTCCTAATCATGGCTCTCAAGACCTCTCGACTCCTCATCACCAAAAAAGACAAAGACCCCGAACAGCTTGAGCAGGCTTGTGGATCAACTATTCTTATTAATCTCGGCACAACACTCTCGCTAATATTAAGCTTGGTGAATTAAAGGAAAAATAAAAAACCAGACCTCATTTAGCCAAATCAAAAACCCCACAAAAGTTGACATTATGATTAATTTAACTAAAACTGAACGGTTGGAATGTTTCGAAAGTTAAGATGATATGAATACCGAAGAACTACTCATGCAGGGCCTAAACCTGATGCTGCTTGGAATGGGCATGGTTTTCTTTATCCTCAGTTTGCTGATTTTTATCCTCAAGGGGACATCAGCACTGATTACAAAATACGCCCCACACGTAGAACCGCTGGTTATACCTGCCCAAAAAGCAGTTGTGCCGGTCAACTCAGAGAATGACCCAGAACTAATTGCTGCCATCTCTATCGCTATCCATCATTTCCGCTCAAACAGCTAGGTCCCAGAATTATGACAAACCAACTCAAATTAACCGATGTTGTTCTCCGCGATGCGCACCAGTCACTTTTTGCAACCCGTCTGCGCATCGACGATATGCTTCCCATCGCAGAAAAACTCGACCAGGTTGGCTACTGGTCGCTTGAAACATGGGGTGGAGCCACTTTTGATGCCTGCATCCGTTATTTGGGCGAAGATCCTTGGGAGCGCTTGCGTCTACTTAAAAAAGCAATGCCTAACACGCCTCAGCAGATGCTTCTGCGAGGCCAAAATCTCTTGGGCTACCGCCATTACGCCGATGATGTCGTTGAAAAATTTGTCGAGCGTGCTGCAGAAAATGGAATGGATATTTTTCGTATTTTCGACGCGATGAATGACGTTAGAAACCTTGAGACTGCGGTTAAAGCAACCATCAAAACAGGCAAACATGCTCAAGGCACAATCTCTTACACAGACAGCCCTGTTCATACCCTCGACACATGGGTCGATATGGGCAAAAAACTTGAAGATTTAGGCTGCCACTCCATCGCCATCAAGGACATGGCCGGCTTGCTCAAACCCCACGATGCAGCTGAGCTTGTTTCTCGCCTGAAAGAGGGCTGCTCTATCCCATTAGCACTTCATTCACACGCAACAACCGGCATGAGTGTCGCTACTTGCCTAAAAGCGGTCGAGGCAGGGCTTGATATGCTTGACACAGCCATTTCATCGATGAGCATGACCTACGGCCACTCACCGACCGAAACGTTTGTCGCTATGCTGCAGGGGACTGACCGTGATACCGGCCTGGATCTTAACCTGCTCGAGGAGATTGCTGCCTACTTTAGAGAGGTACGCAAGAAATATGCACCTTTCGAAGGCGCACTCAGAGGTGTTGACTCCAGAATTCTCGTTGCTCAAGTCCCAGGCGGCATGCTAACCAATCTTGAAAGCCAGCTTCGCGAACAGAATGCCGGTGATAAAATTGATGCGGTACTGGAAGAGATTCCTAATGTTCGCAAAGACCTCGGCTATCTTCCTCTAGTCACGCCAACCTCTCAAATCGTCGGCACACAGGCCGTTATCAACGTCATGATGGGGGAGCGCTACAAATCAATCACCAAAGAGACGGCTGGCGTCCTAAAAGGCGAATACGGCGCAACACCTGCTGCGGTGGACAGCGAGCTGCAAGCCCGCGTTCTGGAAGGTGCAAAACCCATTACTTGCCGTCCTGCCGACCTTATTGAAGCAGAAATGGACAGACTTAGCGTAGAACTTCAGCAGAAAGCAGATACCGATAAACTTGAACTGGCCGAAGAGACCATTGAAGACGTGCTCACCTACGCTCTATTTCCTCAGGTGGGTCTTGATTTCATCAAAAACAGAAACAACCCCGAGGCATTTGAGCCTGTTCCAACGCTGGAGTCGGCAGAAGCGGCTGCACAAAAAGAAAACACTCAGTATGACGTGGTCGTGAACGGTACGCTATTCAATGTAGAGGTTGCACCGGGCGGCTCAATTACCCATGTTGCACCGACTTCCGGCTCAGCGGCACCTCAGCCAACTGCTGCTCCAACCACACCCGCCGCCGATGCCAAGCCACTACTATCACCAATGGCTGGAAATATCGTCCGCATCGCTGTCGCACCAGGCGATAGAGTCAATGACGGTGATGTGGTTATTATTCTTGAGGCGATGAAAATGGAAACGGAGATCCGCTGTAGCGAGTCAGGAACAATCGCTCACATTTTTGTAAAAGAGGGCGAATCTGTTCCCGCTTCAGCCCCTCTACTTCAAATTAGCTAATAAGGTCGCACTATGGAACATGGTCTAATACAGATCTGGGAATCAACCGGTCTAGCGAACTTCACCTGGGGACAGCTTTTAATGAGCTGCATTGGCATTTTGTTGATTTACCTTGCCATTGCCAAAGAATTTGAGCCCTTACTTCTGATTCCGATCGGCTTTGGCGGCCTGCTGGCCAACATTCCGGTCGCCGAGATCAGTGGCCCAGAAGGTTTATTAGGGATGCTTTATCATTCTGGAATCGATACCGGTTTATTTCCTCTCCTTATTTTTATGGGTGTTGGTGCATTAACCGACTTTGGGGCGCTTATTGCCATGCCCAGCCTGCTTGCATTAGGCGCTGCGGCTCAATTTGGTATTTTCGCCACGCTGCTTGGCGCACTGGCGATGAATTTTATTCCTGGATTAGAGTTTTCACTTGCCGATGCCTCCGCGATTGCCATCATAGGAGGGGCAGACGGGCCAACCGCCATTTTCCTCGCCTCAAAACTGGCACCGGATCTACTCGGTGCCATCGCTGTTGCAGCTTACTCTTACATGGCACTGGTACCCATCATTCAGCCTCCTATCATGCGGCTTTTAACAACAGAGGAAGAACGTAAAGTACCCATGGGGCAGCTACGCCATGTTTCCAAAAAAGAACGCATTGTTTTTCCGTTACTACTACTAGCACTCGTTGCGACCTTTTTGCCTGCATCAGCACCACTTATCGGCATGCTGGCCTTCGGAAACCTGCTCAGGGAGTGCGGTGTTGTTGACCGTCTAAGTTACGCGGCCCAAAACGAGTTAATCAATATGGTGACAATCTTTCTAGGATTAGCCGTCGGCTCAAAACTTTCGGCAGATAAATTTCTGAACCCCGAAACACTCGGTATTCTCGTGCTCGGGTTGCTGGCATTTTCTATTGGCACAGCCGCTGGATTATTGATGGGTAAAGTGATGTACCGCCTGACGGGTGGCAAGGTCAACCCATTGATTGGGGCTGCTGGAGTTTCGGCTGTACCAATGGCTGCACGTGTTGCCAATAAGATAGGACAAGAGGCAGACCCTCATAACTTCCTTTTAATGCACGCTATGGGGCCCAATGTCGCTGGTGTAATTGGGTCAGCCGTTGCTGCGGGCGTACTATTAGCCATTGTGGGCTAGCCCAAGAAAGCCCCTCTTACAAACTTAAGGCCTCCTCTTTTAGCAGGAGGCCTTAAAAGTGCTGCCGTCCTCTATTTTTAACGCCATCATCAAGGCATCTTCACGTTGCCCACCAACCGCCTGATAATAGCCTTTACGCCGACCTATCTCATTAAAACCGAGCCTTTCATAAAGCCTGATTGCCCCATGATTTGACGGTCGAACCTCTAAAAAAATAGTTTCCGCCTGGCGTTCGACTGCCACGCGAATAAGTTTCTCAACCATTCTCTGCCCATAACCACACATATGAGCATCAGGGTGAACACAAATATTCAGAATATGCGCTTCGCCCGCCGCAGCGGCCGAAACAATACCGTAAGCGACAATAACGTTGGCACCCTCGTAGACCCAACTGCTATATCCACTCGAAAGACAGTCACGAAAAATACGCTCGCTCCAGGGAAACTGATAGACTCGGCTTTCTATTGCCATGACACCCCAAAGATCTTCTTCATTCATCGGCCGAAATACTGCACCCGACTTTTCCAGAGCACTCTTTAACGTATTCTCGCCTATCACAGGATTCTTAAAAAGATCAAAAAGGCCCATTATTCCCGCACATTGAGAGCAAGCTGGAGATCATCCCATGCTTTCTGTTTTTCGGTTAATGATCGTAACAAATAGGCAGGATGATAAACCACCACAACAGGGATTTTAGTCCCCCCATAATGGTGAATTTTCCCTCTCAGCTCGCTCAATGGCTGGCTTGTTGCAAGTAAATTCTGTGCAGCAACACGCCCAACAGCAAGAATAATCTCTGGCTGAACCAATTCGATTTGTCTTTCCAGATAGCTTTTACAACTTTCAACTTCTTCAGGGGCTGGATCACGGTTTTCGGGGGGGCGGCACTTAAGGATATTAGCGATAAAAACCGTTTCTCGAGAAAGCCCCACTGCCAGCAACATTTCCGTCAGAAGCCGTCCCGCACGACCCACAAATGGCCTACCTTGCAAATCTTCCTCTTTCCCTGGCGCCTCACCAATAAGCATCCACGAAGCAGAGCGATTACCTGAACCGAAGACTGTCTGGTTTCGGCTGGCATGCAGTGCACATCTTTCACACTTCTGAACAACACTCTGAAGCATCTCCCAATTCATTTCAGAAGCTCCATCAACCTTTCCGAGGAGCTCAGCAGCCTGATCATCCCGGCAGTCGTATAAGCTAGTCGCGGAGTTTTCTCTAAGCACCCAACTCTGGATACCCATTACATCAAGATAATTGAGTTTGCTTTTATTCACAAAGCAGAAAAGACTGGGAGCTACTGATTCCGTCTGGCACGTCGTTTTTTTAGTTCCACAAGCGTTAAAACAGGACCTGAAACTGCGTAACCAAGAAAGATCAGAAACAACGTCACAGAGGGTTGGATAAAAATGACCGCAAAGCCAAGCATCACAGCAATCGCGACGATAAACGGCACCTTGCCACGAAAGTTGATCTCTTTGAAGCTGCTATAACGGAAATTGCTCACCATCAATAAGCCCGTTGAGATCGTCAGCGCAAGTGCAAACCAGCTTAACTGGTTTGTTACAACCTCCAGATCTACAGCAACCCAGACGAAGCCAGCCAGCATTGCTGCCGCCGCCGGGCTTGGAAGCCCTTGAAAGTAACGCTTATCCGCCGATTCAATCTGGGTATTAAATCGAGCCAAACGAAGCGCCCCACCCGCAGCGTGGACAAAAGCCGCGAGCCAGCCCAATTTACCCAAAGGAATAAGCGCCCAAGTGTACATAACCAGAGCAGGCGCCACACCAAACGAGAGCATATCGGCCAAACTATCGTATTGCGCACCGAATTCACTCTGTGTATTCGTCATTCTGGCGACTCGGCCATCAAGACCATCCAGAACCATGGCAATGAAAATTGAGATTGCCGCCAACTCGAAACGGCCAGCCATAGCTGCCGTTATCGCATAAAAGCCGGCAAACAGTGCCGCTGTCGTGAAAAGATTTGGGAGCAGGTAGATTCCCCGGCTACGCGGTTTGGGAGAGTTTGATTTATCCACCTGAGATTTCCCCCTAAGTTGTCAGAACCAATAATTAAAAAACCAGCCTCACACCGAGTTGGTGCAGGGCTGGTTTATATTGAACTTAGTTCTTGCCTTTATCAACTAATTGATTAGCGGTAATCCACGGCATATTTGCACGTAGCTTTTCGCCTACTTGCTCAATTGGGTGTGCTGCATTATTACGGCGGTTTGCAGTCATTGATGGGTAGTTAGATGCCCCCTCAACGATGAACTGTTTCGCATATTCACCATTCTGAATATTCTTCAGTGCTTCACGCATCGCTTTACGAGATTCGTCATTGATCACTTTAGAACCGGTTACATACTCACCGTATTCAGCATTATTTGAGATTGAGTAGTTCATGTTGGCGATGCCGCCCTGATACATCAGGTCAACAATCAACTTCAACTCGTGCATACACTCGAAGTAGGCCATTTCTGGCTCGTAACCGGCCTCTACAAGCGTTTCAAAGCCCATTTTAACCAGCTCGACACAGCCACCACACAGAACTGCCTGCTCACCAAACAGATCTGTTTCTGTTTCATCTTTGAATGAGGTTTCAAGAATACCTGTACGCCCACCACCAATCGCAGAAGCATAAGAAAGCGCTAGCTCTCTAGCTGATCCTGATGCATTCTGGTAAATCGCGATTAAATCAGGAATACCGCCACCGTTAACAAATTCGTTACGAACAGTATGGCCCGGTGCTTTAGGCGCGATCATGATGACATCAAGATCTGCGCGAGGAACAACCTGGTTATAGTGAATTGCAAAACCATGCGCGAAGGCCAACGCCGCACCCTGTTTAAGGCTTGGCTCGATCTCTTCCTTGTATAGCTGCGCCTGAAATTCATCAGGTGTCAGAATCATCACTAAATCAGCTGAAGCAACCGCTTCAGGTACCGACTTAACCGTCAGGCCAGCCGCTTCTGCTTTGGCCACTGAAGAAGAGCCTGGACGCAAACCAACAACAACATTCACACCCGAATCTTTCAGGTTATTCGCATGGGCATGCCCCTGTGAGCCATAACCAATTACTGCTACCTGTTTACCCTGAACAATCGACAGGTCTGCATCTTTGTCATAATACGCTTGCATCAAAAAATCCTCTTTATTAACTATTTCGTTCTAAAAAATTGTAAAGCCGTAACACCTGCAGTTAGAGGTGTAAGCCCTTCTCACCACGTGAAATTCCTGTCGCACCTGAGCGAACAACCTCGAACACAGACTGTTCCTCCAATGCATTCAAGAAGGCATCTAGCTTGTCCTGTGCACCCGTCACTTCGATAATGAAACTACTCGCTGTCACATCAATAATGCTTCCTCGAAAGATCTCCGCTAACCGCTTGACCTCTTCTCTGTAGCTACCTTGAGCATGAACTTTGACGAGCATGATCTCACGTTCAATATGCGCTGATTCGGCCAGATCAATCAATTTAACAACATCAATCAGTTTGTTCAGCTGCTTGGTGATCTGCTCGACCACCTCATCAGTCCCTCTCGTGACCAATGTCATACGTGACATGCTTGGGTCTTCGGTCGGCGCAACTGTCAGTGATTCAATATTGTAGCCACGGGCCGAAAACAACCCGGCAACACGCGAAAGTGCACCCGCCTCGTTTTCCATAAGGATTGAAAGAATATGTCGCATATCAGGCTAAATCCTCGTCAGTTATCATCCCAGGGGCCAAACGCATTTCGTGATGCCCTTTGCCTGCCTCAATCATTGGGTAAACATTTTCCGTCGGATCGGTAATAAAATCTAGGAAAACTGTGCGATCTTTTAGAGCAAAGGCCTCTTCTAATGCGCCTCTAACATCTTCTTTCTTATCAATCCGCATACCCACATGGCCATAGCTTTCAGCCAACTTCATAAATTCAGGAATGGTATCCATATAAGAGTGGGAATAACGACTCTCGTAGGTAAATTCCTGCCATTGGCGAACCATCCCCAAATAGCCATTATTCAAATTAATAATCTTAACCGGTGTTTTGTACTGAAGTGCTGTCGATAGCTCCTGGATACACATCTGGATGCTACCTTCGCCCGTTACGCAAGCAACATCTGCATCAGGATGAGCCAGCTTAACCCCAATGGCCGCCGGCAAACCGAAACCCATTGTTCCGAGTCCACCCGAATTAATCCAGCGCCGAGGTTTATTGAATTTATAGTACTGCGCAGCATACATCTGGTGCTGCCCAACATCAGAAGTGACATACGCTTCACCCTTCGTCACCTCGTAAAGCTGCTCAACCACGTACTGAGGCTTGATCAATGTACTCTTGCGATCGTATTCCAGGCAGTTATAAGAACGCCATTTTTCAATCCGTTCCCACCATTTGACAGTGAGCTCAGGGTTTGGCGTAAATTCACCGTTATCAAGCAATTTTAGCATCTCTTTCAGGACGCCCTTAACTTCCCCTACGATGGGAATATCTACTTTTACATTTTTTGAAATCGAAGCGGGATCAATATCAACGTGGATAATTGTCGCATCAGGGCAAAATTCACTTAACTTACCGGTTACACGGTCATCAAATCGTGAACCGATCGCGATTAGTGTATCGCACTCGTGCATCGCTTTATTCGCTTCGTAAGTTCCGTGCATACCCAACATACCGATGAACTGCCTGTCTGTTGCCGGATAAGAGCCGAGCCCCATCAACGTATTGGTAATTGGAAAACCCAGCTTTTTTGTCAGGCTAACCAGCTCTTCAGATGCTTCGCCAAGGATAACACCACCACCTGTATACAAAATAGGACGACGTGCTGCCAGCATCACCTGAAGTGCTTTTTTAATCTGCCCCTTATGCCCTTTTACAGAAGGATTGTAAGAACGCAAAGAAACTTTAGACGGGTACTCGTAAGAGACCAGTACCGCCGGATCGGTTACATCCTTAGGAATATCGACAAGAACCGGACCAGGACGACCTGTAGTCGCAATGTAAAAAGCCTTCTTCAGCGTCTCTGCAATATCACGAACGTCCTTTACAAGGAAGTTGTGCTTGACACATGGACGGGTAATTCCAACCGTATCAACCTCCTGAAAAGCATCGCTACCAATCATCGGTGTCGGGGTTTGCCCAGAAATAACCACCATCGGAATGGAGTCCATATAGGCTGTTGCAATACCGGTCACAGCATTGGTTGCGCCCGGCCCAGAAGTTACCAGCACGACTCCCGGTTTGCCCGTCGCACGCGCATAACCATCAGCTGAGTGGGTTGCACCCTGCTCATGGCGTACCAGGACATGCTTCACCTCTTCCTGCTTAAATAAAGCATCATAGATATGAAGAACGGATCCACCTGGATAACCAAAAATATACTCGACGCCCTCGTCCTTAAGACTCTGGACTAAAATCTCTGCCCCACTGAGCTCCACGATTTACTTCCCCTGAATAAAGAAACAACTGAAATTCCAATCAAAAATTGGCTTGATAAGTTACTGATTTTAGACTCTTTAGTCAAGGGACTTTCATATTCTTAAACTCCGCCTATACTTGATGAAAGCAAGGCAAACCGGCTTCTCAGAGTGCGTAGCCTCACTTGAAATTTGATTAAACAGCCAGAAACCACTATGAAAAACTGTTCACGCCCGATTAAAAAGCTAATTATCCTGACATGCCTCCTGCTGCCATCCTTCTCCAGTTATGCTGCTGTCACCTATAAATATCCGGGTGAGCATGGTGAAACGGTCTACTCGCAAACACCGCCTAAAGATGCTCAGGCCGAGCGAGTCATCACAAAGAGCGACCACACCAAAAAACCACCCAGACCATCCGCAGTCGAGGTATTAGAAAAATTTACTCGTGACGAGGATGATAAGCAGAGGGCGGCTCAAAAAGCTGCGGAGGAAGAAAAAGCCTCGGCCCTCAAAAAACAAAACTGTGCTGCCGCAGAGCATAATCTCACTATCTATGAAGGGTCACCTAACAGACTCGTTAAGGATAGTAGCGGGAATTACAAGCGCCTGAACGAAGAAGAACGGCAAGCCAAAATTAAAGACGCACGAAAAAATATAAAGGCATTCTGTAACTGAGCATGCAGAGGATCTCGCTATTATTAACTTTCATTTCATGAAGGCAGCCTGAATAATAGAGCCATGGATTTCTTCAAATTTACCGTTCCCGCCCAAAGCCTAGTTCAAAACCCGCAACTAGAAACCAATATAGCAAAGGTCAAAATCTGGGTTGATCAGCTACCATACGCCGACCCAATTCCCACTGCTCGCATTCTGCTAAACAGCATCCAGATTCTAAACCGCAATCTATGCCCACTTAAGGCACGCCATGAGCTTCTAGAGTGCTATAGAAAAGCCTACTGGATACTTCATCAATCCATGAGAATGCTGGCACTCACCGCTACCACAACGACTTATGGAAAAAAGCAGGTCAACACCGACAAGCTTCTGAAAGCGATGACCCGCGAGTTTGCATTCGGATATAAGACCGTTCTCAACGAGTTACTTGACAGCAGTTCGTTGCGTGGAAAAAAAACAATTCTTCATTCAGCACTACTTCAGTCCACACAATTTCTCGTCCTGGAATTGATTACTGCCTACATGGACCACGCTCAGTACCCTAGCCATGTCTGGCGAGAATTGCACACAATTTACCGCAAAGCCGAAGAAAACCAGCTTGAGGAGCGTAAAATTGTAGAAATACAAAACAACCAGTCTCGCTCTTTCAGCCTGTCTCAACTGTATAAACAAGCCTGCCTACTTGCCTTGCTTGACCCTTACCAACACAACAAAGAAGAATTATGGTCAATTCTTTACTACACGGATGATCTTGCCGAGAAGATGGTAATCAGCTCCTTCTCGAGTAAAAGTACGGTTGACTATACATTTATGGTGAATCTGTTTGGCGAGAACCCACCAACAAGCGTCACTACAAGCTTTTCCAATTTCGACGCCAACAGCTACCGCTTGCTCGATACCCGTCAGGTGGTAAACGAACTTAAAATGAAACTGCACTCATTAAAGATGGGCACCTTACCTCAACTTCCTCACTTTACCGGTCGCCTTTCAAATCCAGATCAAATTGAAACACTGCTTCAGTCCATGCGCAACCACTGGCGTACCAGTCCTCGCAGGAAAGAAGACCGGGCGTCATCACCGAATAATGTCTGGTTGTGTATCGGACTCGAAAGCATCTCAAACTTACTCAAAAAAGAGACCACAACAGAAGAAGACTCTACCGCTGCGGACAGTCTTATAGATTATGCCCTCAACTTGAGCAACGCCATCGACCCTGCCTTAACCGATCAAATGTTAATTCGCTGCTCCCAATCCGATTCTGGCGAAAAGGGAATAGGCCTGACCGAAATCCCGCTTGGAAACGCTTTAATGCAGGTTAATCAGGTTATCGCCTTCCAAACAGGCCATCTCTATACACCCGAGTCCCTGTCTATAGGTATCGTGCAGTGGATAAGAAAACGAACGGCAACAACACTTTCTGCTGGAATAAAAACCATTTCAAGCCAACTTGCCTACTGCACCTTAGCCCTTCCTGAAGCCGAAAATAGAGCTTCGGATCCCGCCATCATGCTACAGAGCTTTTCTGACTCAAAACCCGTGCGTAAACTGCTCGTTCCCCCAGGAAAATATTTTCAGAATCAACTAGCATCACTCCAGTTTATGGGGCATTCCACAAAAATTATTCTGGGCCTGCAGGTAGAAAGCAACCAGTGGTTTGAATGCTTTGAAATCATTCCTGCATCCAAATCTCTTACAAAACATTTCTAGCGTAAAACCATCCCCGAGAGTTGTCAGTTTGCGGCGTTCAACTGCCAAACCAGCGGGAAATCGAGCACAGTATTTTGGCCTAATTAAACAGCACCTCTATTTCCGCCCAAAATAGCTCCTGAATGACCTCATTCTCCATCATGATTTCGTGCTTTGCGGCTTTGACAACAGCATTCCGACAACTGGATATTCTCCTGCACAACTGATGAACAGGAAGCGGAGAGATAACACTGTCATCTTCACCCACCAATACCGTCATCGGTGTCTCAATTTTTTCAACGTACCCTTGCATATGGATCTGTTTCATCGAATCAAACGCGGCATTAAGCCAACCAAAAGTTGGCCCACCCAATGCAAGATCGGGGTTTTTATTAATCACCCCAGGTAGAACAGCAAAGCGCGCGGCGTCGCTAGTCAAAACATTTTCACTTGAATAAACCCTGCCAATATACGGCCCCGAACCAGGCAGGTAGTTTTCTTCAAATCCGGTTAATACTGCAGCGCTTACAAACAACTCGGCAACTTGACGAGGCCAAGGTGCAGTGTTGATTTCAAACATAGGAGAAATTAACAACACCGCGTCTAAAGCCCCTTTTTTCTCCACCAGATACCTTAGTGCGATATGACCACCTAGCGAGTGAGCAATCAAATAACGCTTACCATCCCCAGTCATTTTCTGCCAAATCTGGCGATCGAATGCTTCCAAATCCTCCAGATAATCAGTGAACGTATTGATATATCCTTTATGAGGTTCATCTAGTAAGCGGCTAGACAACCCCTGCCCCCTCCAGTCAAAAGTAAACACAGAAAAACCCATCTGATTCAGACGGCTAATCTGTTCAGCATATTTCTCAATATTTTCCGCACGGCCATGCAGCAGTAAAACAGAGCCACGCACAGCTCCTGACTCTGGGACGGAGACTCTGTAGCGCAACGCTATATTATCGTTTAGCGCCAGGTACCCTATTTCATCATTCACCCCAGCCATAGCACTATTAATAACCAAACTAGACAGCAAAAGAAAGCTGAGCCAAACCATTTTTGCACGTCTGTAAGGTGAACCATCTTTAAGCCACATTCAAATTCTCTTCTCTTTTAGCCAGCGCCTGAATCAGGGTTCAGTATAGCTCAGCACTCTTTTGAGTGAAAAACGACTTAAAAGAAAAGAAATTTTTTACCTCTCCTTATGGTCTTATACCTAACAATCCAGAAAAATAAACAGGAACAGTAATGTCAGCCATTAGAAAAATTCAGGAACTACTCGACGCAACCCGAGCTGTAGACTTTCTCGGCCCACTTGCCCTCAGAATATATCTCGTTCCAGTATTCTGGATGGCCGGTACAAAAAAAATGGCCGCCTTCTCGGACACAGCAGCATGGTTTGGTAATCCCGATTGGGGCTTAGGTCTACCCTTCCCGGAGATAATGGCTGCACTCGCTACCGGAACAGAAGTGATTGGCGCTGTTTTACTTGCACTGGGCCTGGCCACTCGCTGGGTTGCGATTCCTTTAATGGTGACCATGCTCGTCGCCATGATTAAAGTTCATCTCGCAAATGGCTGGCTCGCCATTGCCGAAAGTGGCGGGCTCTTTGCCACTGAGCGAACCATTGAAGCAACCGAGCGACTAAGCCGCGCCAAAGAAATTTTACAAGAGCATGGAAATTATCAATGGCTGACTGAAAAAGGGAGTATTGTTATCCTCAACAATGGCATTGAGTTTGGCATGACCTATTTCATCATGCTTCTTGTGCTTTTTTTTATCGGTGGAGGAAAATACCTCAGCATTGATTACTGGATAAAACGTCACGACAACAACTGATGAGTAACACTTCTAATGGGCTAGAGCGGCTCATTATCTCCATCATGGAGATAATGGCAGGGCTTTTCATTTTTATAGTGGGGATAGCACTCTTCGTTGCTCTGTTCATCTACCTAAAAGATCGTTTCCAGACCACATCAACTGTTCGCCGAAACTTTCCATTAATCGGGCGATTTCGATACCTTTTCGAAGAACTTGGTGAATTTTTCCGCCAGTATTTTTTTGCCATGGACCGCGAAGAGATGCCCTTTAACCGCGCACAGCGCTCCTGGGCTTATCGTGCTGCTAAAGGCATAGACCGAACCGTAGCCTTCGGTTCCACAAAAAGTTTACGCCCCGAAGGCACCATTCTTTTTATTAATGCGGCCTTCCCTACACTTGAAAAAGATGCCGTCACACCACCGCCACTCACCATCGGCCCTTATTGCAAAAAACCTTACGAAGCACTCTCTCTCTTCAATATCTCGGGAATGAGTTATGGGGCGCTTTCAAAACCGGCTGTGCTCGCCCTTTCTCAAGGGGCAAAAAGTGCCCGCTGCTGGATGAATACGGGAGAAGGGGGACTTTCACCTGCTCATCTTGAAGGGGGAGCCGATATTATCTTTCAAATTGGCACAGCCAAATACGGCGTTCGCGATAAGAATGGTAATCTGAGCAATGAAAAACTACGCGCAGTCGCAGCTCATCCGCAGGTTAAAATGTTCGAGTTGAAACTCAGTCAGGGCGCAAAACCTGGTAAAGGCGGTATTTTGCCGGCGGTTAAAGTAACTGCTGAAATTGCCGCAATCAGAGGTATTCCTGCCGGGGAAGCCTCTATCAGTCCAAATCGTCACCCTGAAATCAGCACTGTTTATGAACTACTGGATATGATCAACCATATCCGCGAGGTCACCTGTAAGCCGGTCGGTTTTAAAGCGGTCATTAGCAGCCTTGATTGGCTTGAAACACTTTTCGATGAGGTTCTAAATCGCGGCATCGAATCCGCACCCGACTTTATCACCATTGATGGTGCAGATGGAGGAACCGGAGCCGCCCCCATGCCTCTCATGGATGATGTAGGCCTACCCCTCGCCGAAAGTTTACCCATGCTGGTTGACCTGCTTGAACGCTATCACTTAAAAACCCGCACCAAAGTGATCGCTTCTGGAAAACTAATCACACCCGACAAGGTAGCATGGGCGCTGACGATGGGGGCTGACTTTATTGTTTCTGCACGAGGGTTTATGTTTGCACTCGGCTGCATCCAGGCGATGCAGTGCAATAAGAATAGCTGTCCCACCGGTATCACCACGCATAACCCGGAGCTCCAGCAGGGGCTTGTTCCGAGCCAGAAGTCAGTTAGAGTTGCCAATTACCAAAGTAAGATTATGTATGGGGTTGGCCTGATTGCGCACTCCTGCGGTGTTTCCAGCCCTCGAAAACTAGATAGAAAACATGCCAGAATGGTCGTCGGTCCAGGAAAATCAATTCCACTTAATGAACTATATCCCCAAGCAAAAGGTCACTAGCTATCTTTTAGCTCACCATCAAGGTAGAACCACTCGCCACTTTCCTGGATAAAACGGCTCTTTTCGTGAATTTTCTCGGCTTTTCCATTCATCTTATAGCGCGCAACAAACTCGACCGTTAGCTCAGTTAGCTTCAGCACCTTTAGTCCTCTCCATTGCGGAGCATCCGAAAAAGATAAGCTCGGGGGACGCGTAGAGGCGTGCCATGTTTTTAACAGATAGACTTCATCTCTCAACGTATAGGCACTATAGCGTGAGCGCATTAACTGCTCTGCTGTTGCTGCCGAAGCTGCTCCTGAGATAAGTCGTCCACAACAGGCTTCATACAGTTGCCCAGAGCCACAAGAGCATTGCTCACAACCCACTTATAAGTGACTGAGGCCAATCAACAGCCAGGTCAGCGCCGTTAAAATTGCCGCAAAAAGAACCGCTGCCGAGGCAATATCTTTAGCTCGCCCCGATAGCTCATGGCGCTCCATCCCGATGCGGTCAATCGCCACTTCGACAGCCGAATTCAATAGCTCAACAATCATCAA
>QNFJ01000013.1 GCA_003646305.1 Gammaproteobacteria bacterium
AATCCAGCGAGAACACCAAAGAAGGTATAGGTGACTGCCGTCGCCAGGACGTAGACAACCGAAATAAGGAAAGCATGGCGGGTCGTTATTTTTTCACCATGGCCAATAATGATCCCTGACAGGATTGGAATCATCGGGAATACGCACGGCGTTAGCGCGAGCAGCAAACCGAAGCCAAAGAACGTCAAAACAGTTAAAAAGAGCGAATTCCCTTTTAGCTCACTGGCAATTTGGTCTTGCTCAGATTGTTGCTGTTCTACAGGAAGCGGTATTATCGAAGGGGCGATTAGCTGTTGTTGCTCAGAAATTTCGGGCAATAGCAGAGAAATCGTTTTCTTGATAGGTGGATAACAAACCCCCTTTTCGGCACAGCCCTGATATTCTGCGATTAGGGTGATCTGCTGGGCAGCCCCGGTTTTGCGAATGAGCGGCAGATCAAAATCGACTGCTCCATGATAAGTTTCAACTTTTCCGAAATACTCATCCTCTTTAATCTTGCCAGCGGGTGCTGAAAAGCTTCCGATGGAAACTCCAGGGCTGTTTTCGAGGCTAAATTTTAGCTTATCTCTATAAAGGTAGTACCCCTCTGCAATTTCCCAGTGTAGATGTATGTTTTGAGCATCTTTAAGTTCTGCATCGAACGGAAATGCCTGATCGGGTGGTAAAAGCGCATCTTCGAAAAAACCGGCACCACCAAACGCTTGCGCCAGCTGACCAAGTGGGTCAAACAGGCTACCTTCGCTGCTATTTTTTTGCGTTGCAGGGACAGGTAGCGTGATCTGTTTTTTTTGAGGTGGGTAGCAAACACCGAGATCAGCACAACCCTGGTAAGTTATGGTAAATGACAACGCCTTTGGCGGTTCGGTATTGTATTTGAAAGGGGCAGTGACCGTTAGTTGGTGGCGATAAGTTTCTGTCTTACCAAAATAATCGTCCACCTTTATCTTTCCCTCAGGAAGCCGAGGCTCGCTAAGCTTAATTTCCTTTGATTGGCTCGCGATGCTGATTTTACTTCGGTAGAGATAGTATCCCTCTGCAATAACCCAGTCAGCTTTCAGTGTGTCAGGTTTTTCTAGAGAGGCCGTTAATTTAAAGGCTTCATCAGGAGGCAATAAATCACCGTCATCTATCGCTTGAGCGGGGGCTAAAAAAGCCCAAAAGCAGAGGAAGGTAATTACTCTAAATAATTTGTTAGAAATCATGTCTTGAACCATTTCAGGATTATTTTTAGTTATATATGTTAAAGACCGCTATTTGTTGGGGAAGTTTCGGTGATAGATTATCTAGCCTTTGTAACCACTACCCCTTTCTGTGTATTGTATGCGGATGAATCCTTTTAGCTTACTTTTCTTTGTTTTTCTAGCGATCCCCATATTGGAAATATACCTGCTGATTAAAGTAGGCGCTATTTTTGGTGCATTAACAACAGCACTGCTGGTTGTGGCAACTGCAGTAGTTGGCGCATGGTTGCTTAGGTTGCAGGGCTTCTCAACCTGGCAGCGCGTACAAAACAGCATGAATCAGGGCGAGCTGCCGGCTATTGAAATGATCGAGGGACTGATACTTTTAGTGTCAGGGGCTCTTCTACTAACCCCCGGATTTTTTACCGATGCAATTGGTTTTTGTTGTCTAGTGCCAATGCTGCGTCGACGAATCGCACTATCTATTTTGGAAAAAGGTGTTTTCCGTGGCCCGGGATCAGATGATGGACGACCCGGACCCGGGTCAGGAGGCCCTTCGGGTTCTGATGCTATCGAGGGTGAATTCAGGCGGGAAGATTAGACGTAATACGTTTAAGTAAGGCGAGTGTCTCAGAAAGTTGCTTGTCATTATAGGGTTTAGCTGGAGCTCTCCCCCAAATAGGATGTGGCCACGAAGAATCATTTGTGAAGCGCACGATATGGTGAATATGAAGCTGCGGAACCATATTGCCGAGTGCTGCAATATTAATTTTATCCGCATCGTACAGTTCAGATATCTGTTTCGATAAAAATGCAGATTCCTGGGTTAGCTGAATTTGGTCCTGCTCTGAGAGTTGATAAATCTCGCTTATGTCCGATTGTCTTGGAACAAGGACAAACCAGGGATAGTTTGAATCATTAATCAGTAGAAGTCGGGAAAGCGGGAAGTCACCGATTGTGATGGAGTCAGCTTCAAGTTGAGGGTGGAGGTTAAAATTGAGTTGAGTCATTTGTTGGCTCAAACCTCTTTTTGTCTAAACGATCAGAGAAAAACCACCCACAACCGTGGGTGGTTTTATTTTACTACTCGCCAGCTTCTTCGCTCTTTGCGCCAGTGTTAACACCTAGCAGTGTGTACAGTGGGCAAAAGTTGATAAAGCCTGTTAGTAAAGGAACCAGACCGATGGCGCCTAGAACGTTTTGTGTTGCAACACCCCAGCCACAGACAGCCAGACCGACAACGATGCGTAGAATTTTATCAGTACCGCCTACATTTGCTTTCATTTTTCATCTCCTCAATGATTTTATAAATTGCTTCTCTTTGGAAACATAAGTCTAAAAACAGTCACTCACTTTGTCTGTAACATAGTCACACAGATCGAGTTTTTATTTGTATTTCAAGATGTTTTAGACCGTCCGAGGATAGTAGCCTAGTTTTTATTTGAATTGCTAGCGATAAGAGAGCAACTTAACTTTCTGCCTTCATTTTAAGGTGGTCTCGATTATTCAGTACGATAGATCCTCTGGCCAGGGTAATTGTATCTGTTGACTCAAAATCCTTAAGCAGCCGACTGATTACCTCTCGTGCAGTTCCTAACTCGGTTGCAATAGCCTGATGAGTGATGTGGAGCGCACTATTTCCATCGGATGGCTGTTCAAGTAGATAAGAAGCCAGGCGAGCATCCATTCGGCGAAAAGCGATCTCCTCAATCACAGTGATGACATCGACAAGCCGCTGGGAGACCAGCTCAAAAATAAATTGCCGCCAAACTTTGTACTGGTCAACCCATTGATGAACGATAGGGGTTGGGATAAGTAACGCCTTAACTTCTGACTCTGTCACCGCGATAGCCGGGAAAGGGATATTGCTCATAATGCAAGAGGCGGTCAGGACGCAGCTTTCTCCAGAGCCTAAGCGGTACAGTGTAATTTCACGCCCACTTTCACCCAGCTTGTAAACACGAACTTTCCCATCAGTAATCAACGCAAGACCGGAACAGGCCATTCCCTCTTCCATAAAGCACTGTTGGCTAGGTAATTTTATCAATGTTGCGGCTTTCATGAATTCAGTGCAGAACGTCTTATCCTCATCTAAGAAGGGCAGTTTTTGCCGGATTTGAGCTTGAATCTCGGGATCTTTAATCATTATTTCATGGCTAAAACGGTTTTTGGTTGAGAGAGTCTCTCACTCTTTAATTTGATGGGCAAATATAAGAGGGGAATGCCGTTCCCTTTATTTAGGTAGAATATTCGGATGGAACTCAACACAATTATCGCGTCACTAAATGATGCACAACGAGAGGCTGTCTCAGCGCCTAAAAACTCAATGCTGGTTTTGGCTGGAGCGGGCAGCGGTAAAACACGCGTATTAGTTCATCGAATTGCCTGGTTGATCAAGGTTGAGGGGGCTTTCCCAGGTAACATATTGTCTGTCACTTTTACCAATAAAGCCGCCGCTGAAATGCGCGGGCGAGTCGAGTTATTATTAGGAATGCCAACAGGTGGCATGTGGATAGGGACTTTCCACGGTTTAACGCATCGCTTTTTACGGCGCCATGCAGCTGAGGCAAAACTTCCCGGTACTTTTCAGATTCTTGACTCAGATGACCAGTACCGCCTGATTCGTCGGCTGATGAAAAACATGGGAGTGGATGAGGCGCGTTGCCCGCCTCGCCAAGTCCAATGGTTTATCAATGAACAGAAAGATGAAGGGCTGCGGGCGGCCAATATTGATGCCGGAATGGACCCTTTTAGGCGGCAGCTACTAAAAGTTTATGCTGAATATGAGGCAACCTGCCAGCGATCAGGTTTGGTCGATTTTGCCGAGTTACTGCTGCGTAGTTTTGAGTTATTGCGCGATAACCCCGCGTTACTAGAAGAGTATCAAGCCCGTTTTCGTTATATTCTGGTGGATGAATTCCAGGATACCAATGCGATTCAATATGCCTGGTTGAGGCTGCTCTCACAGGGGCGTGAGAATATGTTTGTGGTGGGTGATGATGACCAGTCCATTTATGGTTGGCGTGGGGCGCGGGTTGAGAACATCCACTCTTTTCAGAAAGATAATCCGGCACACAAAGTGGTGCGTTTGGAGCAGAATTATCGTTCGACAGGCAACATTTTGGGGGCCGCCAATAGCTTGATTGCCAATAACCAGGGCCGAATGGGTAAAGAGCTTTGGACGGAAGATTCAGAAGGCGAAAAAATCTCCCTTTATAACGCCTTTAATGAGCAGGATGAGGCACACTTTGTGGTTGAGCGAATCCGTAAATGGTCGGAAAGCGGAAATTCACGAAAGGATGCTGCAATTCTCTATCGCTCTAATGCCCAGTCTCGGCTTTTTGAAGAAAGGCTCATGGCGGCGGCGATTCCCTACCGTGTTTATGGTGGACAACGATTTTTCGATCGAGCAGAGATTAAAAATGGGCTGGCCTACCTTCGCATGATTGCCAACCGAAATGATGATACCTCGTTTGAGCGGATTGTTAATACGCCCACTCGAGGTATTGGTAACCGCACCGTTGACCTGATCCGCGCGGAGGCGCAAAGTGCCAGTTCCTCGCTATGGGAAGCGGCTATTTCAATTATCAACCGCAAACAGCTTCCCGCACGTGCCTCGAATGCGTTGAATGCCTTTTTGGCTCTTATCAATGGGCTCGGTGGGGAGTCCAAGGACAAGGCTTTATTCGAGAAAGTTAGAATTGTGGTTGAAAAAAGCGGGCTGATCGAACATTACAAAAAAGAGAAAGGTGAAAAAGGCGAAGCACGGATAGAAAATCTGCAAGAACTTGCCAGCGCAGCTAAACAGTTTAGTTGGGAGGAGAATGAAGAAGAGCTGGATGAGCTAAGCAGCTTTCTCGCTCACGCAGCGCTTGAGGCGGGTGAAGGACAAGCAGACGAATACGATGACTGCGTACAGCTGATGACGCTTCATTCTGCTAAAGGACTCGAGTTTAAACTAGTTTTTGTGGTCGGGCTGGAAGAGGGCTTGTTTCCTGGTGAACGCTCGATTACTGAACCGGGGCGATTAGAAGAAGAGCGGCGGCTTTGCTATGTGGGAATGACCCGCGCAATGGAGAAACTTTACCTCACCTATGCAGAATCTCGGCGGCTTTATGGGCGCGAAACCTATCCCAAAGCCTCACGCTTTTTGCGTGAGATACCGGTAGAACATATCGAAGAGGTGAGAATGCGGGCGACCGTGAGCCGCCCTGTTTCAGTAACCAGTAGCGTGAGTCAGCGCGAGGCCGAATACCAACTGGGCCAGCGGGTAAAACACCTCAAATTTGGAGAGGGTGTGGTCTTACAACAAGAAGGAGAAGGGGATAGTGCGCAGATCCAGATCAACTTTCATTCGGTGGGAATCAAGACGCTTGTGGCTGGCTATGCCAAGTTAGAGAAGCTTTAAAGAGTCTCTGAATTAATTGTAGATAGTGCAAGTCATCTTCATCTTTGACTCACTTGAGCAGTTATCGAGAAGCAAGTTCTAGCCAGCCCGGCAGAATGTCTTGGCGAACAAAACCAAAACCACCAACGCAGGGAAAATATTTTTCTTTCCTGGCGGCTTTTGCGCCCTTGCGTTAAAGCTTTTCTCTTCGTGATCTTCGTGCCCTTTGTGGTATAAAAAGTAGAATCATCCAAATAGGAATTAATATGGAACGTCGTTCATTTATTAAAAAAGTAGCTGTAACTTCGGTTGCTGCCGGAGCGGCTATCGCTGCACCGAGTGTTGCCAATGCAAAAACAAAGATTCGTTGGAAAATGGTCACCACCTGGCCCAAAAACTTTCCGGGACTGGGGGCCAACGCAAATTATCTGGCAAAGCTGATTGGTGAGATGAGCGGTGGGCGCATCAAGATCAAAGTTTATGGTGCAAAAGAGCTGGTGCCGGCGTTTGAAGTGTTCGATGCAGTCTCTCAGGGAACCGCGCAGATGGGCCACGGGGGTGCTTACTACTGGAAAGGCAAACACGAAGCGACACAGTTTTTCTCTTCTGTTCCATTTGGAATGACCGCTCAAGAAGTCAATGGCTGGCTTTATTATGGTGGTGGTATGGAGCTTTGGCGTGAACTTTATGCAAAATTTAACTTAATTCCAACTGCATCGGGTAATACCGGAGTACAAATGGGCGGTTGGTTTAACCGTGAGATTAAGTCGGCAGAAGATCTTAAAGGGTTAAAAATGCGCATCCCCGGTTTGGGGGGAGAGGTGCTTAAACGGGCAGGGGGAACCCCCGTTAACCTGCCCGGAGGTGAGATATTTACCTCGCTGCAATCAGGAAATATCGATGCAACTGAGTGGGTCGGCCCTTATAACGATATGGCTTTTGGACTACATAAAGCGGCCAAGTATTACTACTACCCCGGCTGGCATGAGCCGGGCTCAATTATCGAGTGCTTTATCAATAAAGAAGCTTTTGAAGCACTACCAGATGATCTGCAGTCAATCGTTTTGGCAGCTTGTAAGGCGGCTAATATGGATATGCTTGCGGACTTTACAGCTAAAAATAATCAGGCACTGGACCTTTTAGTTAATAAACATGGTGTGCAGCTAAAACAATTCCCAGATGATGTGCTTAGACAGCTAAAAACCATATCAGAGCAGGTGGTGACCGAAATAGCTGAAAGAGACCCGATGGCCAAAAAGATTTATGCCTCTTATTCGGCTTTTCAAAAACAAGCGGCTATGTGGCAAGGAATTTCTGAGCAGGCTTATACGAGAGCGCGGTCGTTGTAAGCGGTATAGATAAGATGACACTCCAGGTTGGAGTTATTTGCCCGATGTAAAACTGGAAAGCCTGCAATTATTGCAGGCTTTCCAGCTCCTAGTTGCAAGGGGAATGCAGCTAGAATAATTTCCTGGCCAGGTCTAATGCGCCATCAATTCCACCAACCGCATCGAGCAGAGAGCCGCCACTACTGCTTTGATCTACCATTTGAGGAACAGCATCAGAAAGCCTTTCTGCCGCCGAATCTTCATCGATCCCTAGTTGGCTGGCAAATTGAGCGATTTTGTCGTTCCCAAAGAGGCTTTTGATCTGTTCACCCGAAATTGCATCGTTAGCGCCATCTCCCAACCAGGAAGCGGCTAGGCTCTGCAGTCCACCACCCTGTTCAGACATCATTTTAGAGACGAGGCTGCCCAGATCCAAATCAGCAGAATTTGAGCCTGAAGAGCCCATTAAACTTGATAATGCAGCTTCAATTCCACCTGCATCGGCATTACTACTTGAGCTGTTCATCAATAATTGTGTGGCTAGTTTCATTATGTCCATTATCTTTCCTTTTTCAGTCGTCGTTAGTAGTTGATCTTGCGAGGTAAGGTTCCTGCTTGCTTAACCCAGTCCTCGACCGCCGATAACGATGGTGTTTTGCGAACCAGATTTTTTTCTGTATTGACCTCTTCCATCTTTTTAAAAAGGTTCTCTGCATTGCGTTGGGCTAGCTCAGGCACGGTATCAACACCAGCACACTCAAGTAAGTCGGCATATTGTGTGCTGATGCCTTTTACCCTAGAAAGATCGGCACGATTAACCCAGTTCAGAATCTGCTTTTCACTAATTCCTGAACCCGCTGCAATCTCTTTGCGTCCTTTTATCTCACAGCCCATATCAAGTAGTTTTTCGATGGTTGTTACGTCAGCGTCTTTTAATTTTGCTGCGTAGGTCTCACCGATGCCTTCTATATCAGATAACTTTGTCATATGGTTTCTCCCTAAAGATTAATTTTTCAACGAAAAAAAACTGACATTCTGGCGAAGTAAAGAGAATATAAGCTGAATAGGTTTTTTGGTCTCAATAATGAGCGGATTAAATGAGTAATACAAAAAGAAGATTGGTCGCTGTTTCAGCTGTATGGCTACTTTTGGTGGCAACAGCATCGCAAGCCGGCAAGCCTGAGTGGGTGGGCAATAAAAGGGACCATAGTTGTCAGGTTGCTCCTACGGGTAAATAAGCCCCGGTAACCATGTAGCCATGCCGGGATACATGGCTAGCAGCCCCAGCATCGCGACCTGTATGGCAATAAAGGGCATCACCCCTTTGTATATTTGTAGCGTACTCACTTCTGGTGGTGCAACGCCACGTAGGTAAAAAAGGGCAAACCCAAATGGGGGAGTTAGAAAGGAGGTTTGCAGGTTCAGCGCAATCATGATGCCGAGCCAGACAGGATCAAGTCCCATCGCCAATAGAACGGGCCCAACGATGGGGACGATTACGAAAGTTATTTCGATAAAATCGAGTACAAAGCCGAGTAGGAACATCACCAGCATCACAATGAGCATTGCTCCAAAGGTGCCGCCGGGAAGGTCGCTTAATAATTCAGTGATCAGCTCATCGCCTTCAAAACCACGAAAGACCAGTGAAAAGAGTGATGCGCCAATGAGGATCAGAAAAACCATGCTGGTGACTTGCGTTGTATTTTGTGTAACTTCACGTAGTAGTTTTAGCGTGAGTGCTTTCCGAGAAAGGGCGAGAAGCAGCGCGCCGGTTGCCCCAACAGCTGCCGCCTCTGTCGGAGTGGCGATGCCGCCAAGGATTGAACCCAATACCGAAATGATCAGGCCTAAAGGCGGTAATAATTGGGATAACAGCTTTTTTAATGGCGGTTTCTGGTTGCTCTGGTCGTGAGGAGGCGCGGGCATTTTTTCCGGCTGTATCCAGGCAACGATGAATAGGTAAACAAGGTAGCAGGCGACGAGCAAGAGACCGGGAATAACGGCGCCAGCAAAGAGGTCGCCGACGGAAATACTTTCTGGCGCAAAAATGCCCATATTGAGCTGAGCCTGCTGGTAGGCGGATGAAAGCACATCACCGAGCAAAACAAGCACGATTGAAGGAGGAATGATCTGTCCGAGTGTCCCCGAGGCGCAGATTGTTCCGGCAGCAATGGCAGGGTCATACTTGTGACGAAGCATAGTGGGAAGCGAGAGTAGCCCCATGGTAACGACCGTTGCACCAACAATACCGGTGCTGGCTGCCATCAGCATACCGACCAGTGTCACTGAAATCCCCAGTCCACCTCGTAATGATCCGAACAGCTGAGACATCGTTTCAAGCAGACTTTCGGCTATTTTTGCTTTTTCTAAGACAACGCCCATAAAGACAAATAGCGGGACGGCGATGAGTGTCTCATTGCGCATGATGCCGTAGATGCGGTTGGGTAATGCACCCAGAAAATCGTTATCAAAGAGTTCTAGCGAGCTGCCTAGTGCAGCAAAACCGAGTGCCGTGCCCCCTAAGGCTAAGGCGACCGGATAGCCACTCAACAAGACAATAAAAACAGAGCCGAACATCAAGATGGCTAAGGTTGATTCGGTTAACTCCACTGCCTGTCCTCTTTGTTGGTCTGGCCTGTTATTACCAAAAGCGAGCGGCAGATCATAGCGATTCCCTGCAAGAAAAGCAGGCAGGCGGTCAACGGAATAAGGCTTTTTAGCAGGAATACACCGGGCAAACCACCTGCCTCTCTGGAGCTTTCAAGCTGTCCCCAGGAGTTAGCGACATAATCGAGACTGGCGTAGAAAATAAAAATAGTGACCGGCATCAATAGCAAAATGGTTCCCAGCAGGTCGAACAGGGCGCGTTTTTTAGGTCGGCACCGTTGATAGATAATATCGACGCGAACATGGCCATTGTTTTTAAGTGTCCAGCTGATGCCGAGCATAAAAACCAGACAGTGCATATAGGAAATCGACTCTTGCAGTGCAATCCAGCCTAAATCAAACAAATAACGCAAGATGACAACCAGGAATGTGATGAGGACCATTGCAAGTGTCAGCCAGGAGACCATTCGGCCTACCCAGTCATTTAAACGGTCAATTTGATTGGCAATATTTTGAAGAGTTTTTGTCACGATTGACGAGTGAAAATGTTTTGCGACTGGCTATGGTACTGCGAAAGTATAATGGGTGGAAATTGGGGCGCCTATTCCTGTTTTGTATCGGCCTGAAACTAAGGTTTCAACAGGCAAGAGAGCTGATAATTTACTCTCGAAGAAAAAAGAGCTGTTTTCCTGAGAGCGCTGCAAATGGGTATGAGTCAACAGTTGGTCCAGGGGAGCTTGTTATAATCCTGCACATAGAGAAATCGTTACAATCAATGGCTATCAATTAAGATGAAATCTGATCCCGAAAAACTGTTAAAAAAACACGAAAAACTAAATCACCTTGAGATGAGTAAAGTAGTTTCTCATGTTCAAAGGGAATCAGGGGAGTGGTTTCACAATACATTGATGGTTGAAGGCTGCGATGTCCCTTTTAAGTTTAAACGCAAGAGGCGCTATAAAACGACAAAAGGACAGCGGGTTAATTTAACCTATTATCTATCCAGTGAAGAGGTTGCGGGTGTGGAATTTGAGGTGATGAAGGTTGTCAGAGTTAAGATTTCCTGACTGGTCTGTTCTAAAGGCAACAGATAATATTTCGACTCGAAAGGTTTTGTAGCAACTGAGCACCGCCATTGATAACGGCATCAGGATTTGGGTGTTTTAACTCATCTGCTATTTGTTGCAAACAGGCTTTAGCAGCTTGTCCTGGATTTTCACCGAGTAATTGTAATAGCCGGTAGGTGACAGCATTTATTTCCATAAAACCGACGTCATCTTGCCGGTTTCTATAAACAACAAGGCAGCTGGCCGTTTCCGGAGCGTCCTGAGGTTGAAATTGGGGGGAGATCTTATGAACGGGATAGTGATAAGACAAAGCCCAAGCGACAGGTGAAAGTGCTATTTTCTGGTTAAGCGGGTCGTTTTGCAGGGCCGGTGAATCTACGGGCGCATCGCCTTCTATTGCTGAGATGGCCGCCTCTGCCCATTCATAGTGAGCTAGCTCGAGCATAAATGGTGGGTCACTGGGTGCCGCTTCCCGCTCATTTTGAAGATAGCTAAGAAACTCTTCGGGAATTTCAGGGAAATAAGGTGTCTGGTTTTTGTGGTTCTCAAAAAAGTCCTGAACCAGCTCGAACCATTTCTCATCGTCGGTAATTCTTCTCAGAACCGGAAAGTTGCTGGATATAAAACTTTCGCTATTGTTAAAAAACAACTCACGATAGACCTTCATTCGCTCTTCTGGCACATCACTAGGAGCGGGGTTCTTTTTGGGGTTGCGAATGTAGGCCGCAAATTCGTACTGTTTTTTTGTGAACTCAGCGAGCTTAGCCATATTGAAGCTGTTTCTCTTTGCTAAACTGGTTTTGTATCGTGCGGATGGTGTCGACCTCTTTCAGAAGCTCTTCAAGTGGTGGAATATTGAAATCGCGCTCTAACAGAGTCGGGAAAACGCCATATAGCTTATAAGCCAGCTGTAGAAGTCTCCAGACGGGATCAATCACCTCGGCACCGTGCGTATCAACGACAAAATCTTCAGATTCAACGTAGTGGCCGGCAATATGTGCGTAGGCAATGCGTTCAGCGGGAATCGCTTTTAGATAAGCCTCGGCATCGTAACGGTGATTAATGCTGTTAACGTAAATGTTGTTAACATCAATCAGCAAGTCGCAGTCAGCCTCTGAAATAACGGCATTAAGAAAATCAATCTCACTCATCTCTTGCCCTGGTGCGGCGTAGTAGGAGACATTCTCAATGGCAATGCGTTGTTCAAGAACTTCCTGAACATGTTGAATTCTTTTTGCTGTGTAATGAACCGCCTCTTCTGTAAAGGGAATGGGCATTAGGTCATAAAGATGGCCTCCATCACTACAGTAGCTAAGGTGTTCACTATAAAGCTTCATCTGGTGGGTTTTCATGAAGGCTTTTAATTTGAGTAAAAAGTCTTCATCCAGCGGGTCTGGGCTGCCGATGGATAGAGAGAGCCCATGGGCAATGAAAGCATGTTGCTCAGTCAGCTGTCGAAAAAGCTTTCCGTATTTACCACCAATGGTCATCCAATTTTCAGGGGCAACCTCATAAAAACTGACTGAAGCTGGAGGGGATTCGGCAAGCGGGCCAATAAAGGCCCGCCTTAAACCGAGTCCGGCATCCTGAACGAGAAAATTATTAACGCTCATGGACTGTCCTCAATCTTACTTTTTCATGCCGCCACATTTGCCTTCACCGCACTTACCTTCAGGTGCTTTCTCAGCTTTACCCATGTCACCGCATTTGCCTTCAGCCGCTTTTTCGGCTTTCTTGCCCATGTCACCGCATTTGCCTTCAGCCGCTTTTTCGGCTTTCTTGCCCATGTCACCGCATTTACCTTCAGCCGCTTTTTCGGCTTTCTTGCCCATGTCACCGCATTTACCTTCAGCCGCTTTTTCGGCTTTCTTGCCCATGTCGCCACACTTGCCTTCGCCACATTTACCTTCGGCTTTTTTAGCGGCTTCTTTATGATCAGCAGTATGGACCGCAACTTGGTAACCTTCAGAAAGATCGCTCATGCCAAAAGGGCTGGCATCAGCATTAGCCGTTGTTGCAGAAACAGAGGCAATTACGGCCGTACCTACAGAGGCAGCTAGTGTTTTTTTATTGAATTTTTTGTTCATAACGAATTTCCTTTAAGTAATGGTGTAGACAGTTAATTTTTATCCTCAGAACCTTAATCGAAGCTGAACATGAGATTGAACTACTTCAGGTCATCTAAACAGACCGATATAACCATTAAAATCTTACAAGGTTCAGTGTCGAACGTATAACCCTATCATAGATAGGTTTTTTTTTGAAAATACTGATTAGTCCGACAGACTATTCTGTCGGACTAAATCTAAACAGGGAATCAGAGATTACTATCGATAAAGGCCGCCAATTGGGACTTGCTGACTGCACCCACCTTTGTCGCTTCAACTTCACCATTTTTAAACAACATCAGTGTTGGGATACCACGAACACCGTAGCGAGGAGGTGTTGCGGGATTCTCATCAATATTCAGCTTGGCAACCGTCAACTTACCTTCATACTCGCTTGCAATATCATCCAGAATCGGGGCAATCATCTTGCATGGACCACACCATTCGGCCCAGAAGTCGACCAATACAGCTTTATCCGAACTTAAAACATCCTGATCAAAGCTTGCATCACTTATATAGACGATTGAATCACTCACATTACTTCTCCAAAAAAACAATTATTCCTTAAAATCTGACACTATTTCCTGGCTATTTATGGAAATTTTAAGATGAAATCAGGCTAAAAGGCGGGGTTCTAAACAAATATTAAGGCCATTTCATCGTAATATTCAAGAGAATGCAAGCCGGTCACCCCATAAATAGGCTATCCTATGGCGCCATGACAACTCCTAATAATGCAACAACCTCTTTCGATTCATTTCCCCTTGATGAAAAAATTCTACGTGGCGTAAAAGAAGCAGGGTTTACGCACTGTACGCCTGTACAAGCTCAATCCCTGCCCATTTCATTAGCCAATAGAGATGTGGCTGCCCAGGCGCAAACAGGGACGGGGAAAACAGCTGCCTTTTTGTTAGCAACCTTCCAGAAATTACTCCTTTCCAAGAAAGAAAAAAGCAGCCAGCCACGCGCTCTAATCATCGCGCCAACGCGTGAACTGGCTATGCAAATCCACAAAGATGCCACTCAACTCGGAAAATTCACCGATCTCAGATTTGCGCTTGCCTACGGAGGCACAAATTATGTCCTGCAAAAAGAGGCTATCGAGACTGGTTGCGACATCCTTATCGGCACCCCTGGGCGATTAATCGATTTTTTTAAACAGAAAATATTTCACCTTCATGATGTTGAGGTCATGGTGCTTGATGAAGCGGACAGGATGTTCGACCTTGGCTTTATTAAAGATATCCGCTTCCTCCTTAGACGCCTTCCCAAGCCAGAAAATCGTCTAGGCCTCCTGTTTTCAGCGACGCTCTCTTTTAAAGTTGCTGAGCTTGCTTACGAACATATGAATAATCCGGAAATCATTCGAATTGAGCCTGAGCAGGTCACCGCAAAATCGGTTGAAGAGCGCATTTATTATCCAGCCAACCCCGAAAAAATCCCTCTGTTGGTGGGGCTACTACGCGACCTGGAACCGAAGCGCTGTATCATCTTCATTAACACAAAGCGGGCTGCCGAAAGAATCCACCTATCCCTAAAAGGAAACGACTTCGACTCCGGACTTCTCTCTGGTGATGTGCCACAAAACAAACGTGAACGATTACTAAAAAGCTTTCAATCCGGCGACCTCCACCTGTTGATTGCCACAGATGTTGCCGCCCGAGGCTTACATATTCCAGAGGTTGATCTCGTTTTTAACTTTGACCTGCCACAGGAGGTTGAGGACTACGTCCACCGAATTGGGCGAACAGCTCGCTCAGGCGCAAGCGGAACAGCCATCAGTTTTGCCTGCGAAGAATACGCTTTTTCGGTTCCCGATATCGAAGCCTATATTGGCCACTCAATCCCCATGCAGTCGATTACAGACAGCTTGCTACCTGAACTTAAACCACCTGCAAAAGGGGAAAAACGGCCTCACACAGGAAGACCGCCTCGCCGCAACGGAGGCTCTAATAAAGCCGGCGGGTGGAAGAAAAAACGCTAAGTATGTCAATGCTGTCGTGGTCTAACGACAGCATAAAAGAGCAGCTATAAACCATCGTTTATAGCCCATTAAAGTACCCACAATTCAATGGGTTGGGCTTGTAAATGTTACAGAACTGTAACATTCGCCCACATCAAGCAGGGCTCGTTTCAACAAAAATCATCCCCTGCCTGTCGGGCAGCTAGAACATTTTAAGTCAAATTAATCCCCCTGATTTTCTTAACATACAACTGAACACCCCTGTTTATCAGCATTTCACCACACCTGCATTTAGCTGGCACACCAGTTGCATATGCGCAGCTATAGAAAATAATCGGTGGAATTTAAAATGTACGAAGAAAAGAATTTGAACCTAATTTTGCTAGTGAGCTGGTGCGCGCTAATTTTTTTGTTATCACATCTGACAGCCTCTAGTCTTCCTGCTGAATTCTCTCAGCAAACTCACACAAATGGCCATGCGCCATCAACAAGCAGTCTTATCGCCTTTCTAAACTGGGACAAACTACACCATGCAAGCGCCTATGCTGTGATGGCTTTTCTTGCCTGGCGCTTTTTTAACCTAAAAGGCTACCGACCTTCCCAGCTCTTCACCATTAGCTTCATTTTTTGTTCCCTTTATGGGATCAGCGACGAGTGGCACCAGTCTTTTATTGCTGGCCGCGAGTCTGACATACTTGACTGGCTAGCAGATACCACCGGCGCACTTATTATCCTCTCCTTTATCTATATGAGAGATTTACAGCCTGACTTCGTAGAAATCACTACCTAACAATTGAGCAAACCTAAAAGACAACAAAAATTAAGTCACCAGCAAATAACTAAATTATTTTATTGACAACCCCCTTACTATTGACTTATAACGTATTTAGCTTTTATAAGGGCTATTTATTTTAATTACTTTGGGGAAAATTATGTTACCTGCCGCACTCATCTCTCTTGCCATCGCAGCTGTTTTAGGGCTCGGCATGGCACCCACTATTTTAGGCAATAAGCTACCCGCCATGCCTGTTGCTCTTCTTCATGGCGCTGCTGCCGCGATCGGCCTTGTCTTGGCGATCCTCGCTCTTTTAAGCGGACAAGGCTCTTCACTGGGCGTCATCCTTCTTGTTGTTGCCGCTCTAGGTGGGTTTTTCTTATTCTCTTTTCACCTGAAGAGCAAAGTTCCTCCCAAGCCTGTCGTCATTGTTCACGCATTAGCTGCT
Organism: Gammaproteobacteria bacterium; assembly: GCA_003646305.1. GTDB lineage: Bacteria > Pseudomonadota > Gammaproteobacteria > Methylococcales > UBA2780 > UBA2780. The sequence goes on from QNFJ01000013.1 coordinate 15,865, forward strand.
GTTGCCGGCTTCGCAATTCTAGGGCTTGCCGCCCTTTAATCTGGCTGAGCCACTCGTTATTCACTGTTGCTAATGAGACTTTTTGGCCATCCACTGCACCCAGCAGTCGTGCATTTTCCACTTGCCTGCTGGGTGTTGCTGCCTTTTTCTGATCTTGCTGCACTCTATTACGCAACAGAGTTTGAGGCCGCCTCTCTATTTTTACTCACCAGCGGGGTCGCAATTGGGTTTCTTGCATTAATATCTGGGATGATGGATATGACGCAGCTTCCCAAGAGAGATGACGTAGATAAACTGTCCATTATTCACTCGAGCATTATGGCTACGGTGTGGTGTGCCTTTGCATTCTTTCTTGTAATGCGAAGTCAAGATGGCTCTCTAGCTGATCACTCGATCTATCTGATTGCTGCTAGCTGGCTAACAAGCATAATCACAATTATTGGCGGCTGGTTTGGAGCAGAGTTAGTTTATAAGCATGGCGCTGGAAGCCATGCAAAAACAGATCATTAGCAGTTAAGCTCTCTAAAATCACAAATAGCCGGGAACTCATCAACACTACGGCTAGGCTGCTTTGAATCGGGCTTAAGAATGGCAATACAATTTCGAATCCCGTACTGCGCTGCAGATCGCAGCACCGCCATACTATCATCGACCATCACCGTCATTTCTGGCTGAAAAGGCTCTACTTCATTAAGCCGGTGCCAAAAGCTAACATTCTCTTTCGGGATGCCAAAATCATGTGCACAAATGATTCGGTCAAAAAAACGATTGAGCGCTGTCTTCTCCATTTTTAGCCCCAAACTATCCCGGTGCGCATTCGTCACTAAAACAAGCCTTTTGCCACGCATTCTAACCTTTTCAAGAAACTCAACAACATGCGGCAAGACTGCAATCAACCCGCTTATTTCACTCTTTAAACCGGCAATATCCAGTTCAAGCTCTCGACTCCAGTGATCGAGACAATACCATTCAATCCGCCCCTCCATCTCTTTAAAACGCGGCACTAACTCTCTCTTTGCCTCTGTTAGTGTTATTTTTTTCATCTCAGCATAGCGCTGTGGAACAAATTCGCACCAAAAGTGATTATCAAAATTCAGGTCCAGCAACGTACCATCCATATCTAGGAAGACCGTTTCAACTGCGTCCCAATCAATCATGTTATAAACTATCCTTTTTGCCTCATTCACTACGTTATGCCTGATAAACCAAAGATACTCAACCGACAAGTTGTCGCCCAAAGCAAATTATTTACGATTGAAACGCTCGACCTGCAATTTAGTAATGGTGAAAAAAGAATCTACGAAAAGATTGGCCGAACATCCGGCGGAGCAGTCCTGATTATTCCAATGCTCGATGATAAAACCGTTTTGCTCATTAGAGAATATGCTGGGGGAACAGAACGGTACGAACTAGCCCTTCCAAAAGGGCGCACAGAACCGGGAGAAGACAGCCTGGAAGCCGCCAACCGCGAGTTAATGGAAGAGATCGGTTATGGATCTGCTAAACTAAACCATCTGACAAGCCTGACCATCGCACCAGGCTATCTGGAGCACTCAACCGATATTATTCTGGCTCGCGACCTCTATGAAGAAAAGCGGGAGGGCGATGAACCCGAAGAGCTGGAAGTGATTCCCTGGCCTATCGACCAGATCAATGAATTGCTCCAAAGAGACGATTTTAGTGAGGCGAGAAGCCTCGCTGCACTATTTTTAGCAAAGGACTTTTTACAAAATGATCAACCTTGAAACTCTAAAAGAACTCCTTCCTGATGCTTCTGAAATCGCCCGTAAAGCGGGAGCAGAAATCATGGGAATTTACCAAACAGGGGATTTCTCGGTTGAATCAAAAAGTGACGACTCCCCCCTAACTACAGCAGACCTGGCATCCCACCACTGCATTGTTAACGGACTTGAAAAACTTCAGCCTGCATTCCCCATCCTTTCAGAAGAGTCCGATAAAATTTCTTTTGACGAGCGTAGCCAGTGGAAAACTTACTGGCTCATTGATCCACTGGATGGCACCAAAGAATTCATCAAGCGTAACGGCCAATTCACCGTCAATATCGCCCTTATTCACGACCACAAGCCCGTTCTTGGCGTGGTTTATGTCCCTGCAACCGATGTCTGCTACTTTGCCACTCAAGGTATTGGCGCTTTTAAACAGGATGGTACAGAGGAAGCTCAACGGATTCAGGTTCGTAAACAGGCTACGGAAAAATTGATCATCGCCGGAAGTCGCTCTCACCGCACAGGCGAGCTCGATGAATACCTGGAAAAATTAGGGGAACATGAATTTCTACCCATCGGAAGCTCGCTAAAATTTTGCCTTGTCGCTGAGGGAAAAGCCGACCTTTACCCTCGTATCGGCCTCACCTGCGAATGGGATACGGGTGCGGCACAAGCCGTTGTCGAGTGTGCCGGTGGGGAGGTGATCAATATCTCAGGAGAGCCTTTGCTTTATAACACCAAAGATTCTCTCCTCAACCCTTACTTTCTCGTTTTTGGGGATAACTCCAGAGACTGGGCTTCGTACGCAAAGAAATAGCGGGAGCACAGAGCAAACCCACCTCAGACCAACGCTAACCTAGAGCCATGCCGGCAGCCAAAGACCACTTCATGAACCGTCTATTTTTATTTACCTTTTTATTAAGTATTTTCCTGTTGTCTGAGACAGGCAACGTTTTGGCTGCTCAACCCTGTAAAACCTCACAAAATGATGGCCGCCCGTCTATCGGGCTAGCTCTTAGTGGTGGCGGTGCACGTGGTGCAGCCCACGTTGGCGTCATACGTGTTCTGGAAGAGCTGAATATTCCGATTGACTGCATTTCCGGAACCAGTATGGGCTCAATTATTGGTGGACTTTATGCCTCTGGCATGACGGTTGATGAGCTCGAGGAAGCCCTGCTTAACATCGACTGGAACGACGCCTTCATAGATGACTCGAATCGTGAGGATCGGCCATTTCGCCGAAAACTTGAGGATTATGAATTCCTGGTTCAATCAGCACCCGGGATTAGCAACCGGGGAGAAATCAAGTTCCCCTCTGGTCTGGTGCAAGGGCAAAAACTTGGGCTGATTCTAAAACAACTGACTCTGCCTGTAGCTGAAATAGGCGACTTCGACTCACTGAGCATCCCCTTTCATGCCGTGGCGACGGATATCGTAACAGGTCATGAAGTTGTCCTGGCATCCGGCAACCTGGCAAAGGCCATGCGTGCTAGCATGTCGGTCCCAAGTGCATTTTCAGCTGTCGAAATCGATGGCAAGTTACTGGTTGATGGTGGAATGGCCAATAACCTCCCCGTTAGTGTAGTACGTGAAATGGGCGCCGATATTGTCATCGCAGTGGATATCAGCACCCCGCTTTACAACAGGGACGAGATCAAAAACATCCTCTCGATTACAGCCCAACTCTCAGGGTTTCTAACCGTGTCTAATACTGAGCGCAGCCTTGCTTCACTAACAGAAATGGACTTCCTGATCGCACCCAATCTCGGCGATATAACTTCTGCTGATTTTCACCGTTCTACCGAGGCCATTCTCACCGGAAAAACGGCTACTGAGAAAAAGGCCTCACAGCTACGTCTCCTTTCTTTGCCCCATAAACAGTTCACCTCCCATGTCGCCGCACGTAAACAACGTTCATTAACCTTACCCACTATTGATTTTGTGAGAATTGATAATCAGTCACAAATATCGGACGATCTCATTAAAAGTCAACTACATATAGAAATTGGTCAACCTCTGGATGTCCCTTCACTGGAGCGGGATATTGGCTATATTTATGGCTCATCCCTGTATGAAAATGTCAGCTATGAAATCGTAGAAGAGAATGGTAAAGAAGGCATTATCATAACCGCGGAGGAAAAATCCTGGGGACCAGACTATTTGCAGGGCGGACTGGCATTACAGGGGAATTTCAGTGGCGGTAACAATTTCACGGTTGCAACCGCCTACACAAAAACAGCGATCAATCCGTTGGGTGGCGAGTGGCGTACAATTCTACAGATTGGCAGCGAAGCACGATTTTTTACAGAACTGTTTCAACCTCTTGATATCAATTCTCGCTGGTTTATTAACCCAATTTTTGAATGGAAAAGTGAAAATATTAACCTGTTTGATAACGGCAATAAGCTAGCCGAATATGAGGTGTCACAGCTTGGTGTAGGCTTGGAAGCAGGTCGTGAACTTGGTTATTGGGGTGAAGTCCGCGGGGGATACCGGCGAGCAAAAGGTGATGCGGAACTTGTGATTGGTGATCCCAGCCTCAAGCGCGGCGACTTTAACAAAGGAGAGGTTTTCCTTCGCCTTTCAGTCGATACCTTTGACAATGCCTTCTTCCCACGCGAGGGCTCGGTCGGAATGATCGACTATATCGCATCTCGCAAAGATTTAGGTGCCGACTCGAATTATGACCAGCTGCTGACCAATTATCTCAAGGCCTTCCCGCTTGGTGCTCGAAACACACTCCTTCTGGGAGCGACTTTCGATACGACACTGAATGGCAATGCTCCGCCCGAAAGCCTGTTCAGAAGCGGTGGCTTTCTGAGGATGTCTGGACTTGAAGAAGATGAGCTAACCGGCCAGCATATTGGCATCATTAAAGGTGTCTATCTACGGAAAATTAACGACTTTAACCTGCTTCCAACCTATGTCGGTGCTAGCCTTGAGTTTGGTAATGCATGGAATGACAGTAGTGATATCAAGGTTAGCACACTACTCACTTCAGGCAGTCTATTCCTTGGCGTGGACACCCCGATCGGCCCGGCTTACTTCGGTCTCGGCTATACCGAAGAGGGGCATCAAACCGGTTTTTTCTACTTGGGCAACCCGTTTTAGTCCCGATTTAATCACCTCTGTAACACGTCTAGTCTAACGTAGGAGTGATAATGAATAATTCGGAGCCGACTAACTAAACTGAGTTCTCTTTGCATTTGCTGGCTAATTCAATGCAGCCCGGCTCTTTGAAACCGAGTATATTAGCGCCCTGCCGGCTCTCAAGCAGATTAATCAGTTTGGCAAACGGCATGGGGCGGCTAAAAAAGTAGCCCTGGAATTGACGGCACCCCTTCCTTTTTAAAGAATCCAATACTTGTTGGGTTTCAACGCCCTCAGCAACAACCCCTATCTTCATAGCTTCCGCCATGGCAATGACCGTTTCTACAATCGCCGCATCACTAGAATTATGGCCAATATCGAGCACAAATGATCTATCTATTTTTAATACTGAGACAGGCAATTGTTTCAGATATGCCAGAGAAGAATAACCTGTACCAAAATCATCAAGGGCAAAGCTAACACCAATATCAGTGAGCTCTTTCATTCTCTCAATCGTTTCACTGACATTATCCAGCATCATTCCTTCGGTCACCTCTAACCGAATACAGCCAGGGTTAACATTGGTTTCCAGCAGCATTTTTTTCACCTTGTCGACAAATGATGACTCCCTGAATTGGCGAGGACTGACATTAATACACATAATCAGGTCATTCTTTTCGGCAATTTTTGCCAAATGTTCGCAAGCACTTTTTAGCACCCAATCACCTATAGAAATAATGAGATTACTTTTCTCGGCAATCTCAATAAATCCGGCGGGGGACACAATCCCCTTGTCTGGATGGTTCCAGCGCAGCAATGCTTCAACTGCGTAAATCTTATTATCTTCATTAACAATGGGCTGATAATAAAGTTCTAACCTGCCTTCTACCAACGATTGCCTCAACCCTTTTTCAATCTTCCTCTGATTGTTTACGGCCTGCTGCATTTCCGGCAAAAATAGCCGGGCTCTATTACGTCCCGCTTTCTTCGCTTCATACATAGCAACATCAGAACTTTGTAACAATTCCTCAGGAGTATTGTCTGTTCCCGGGAAAAGCGAAATACCCACACTCACCGTTATATGTATTAACTGGCCATCTATATCAAATGGCTCATCAAATAAGAGACATATTTTTTCGGCTAGCAGCAGCGCATTCTTACTGGCGTCACCCATCTCCTCGCCAATCTCTGGCGTCAGAACAACAAACTCATCTCCACCCAGGCGAGCAACGACATCCTCATCACGCAGGCACGCTTCTATACACTGCGCAATCTGTTTTAACAGCTGATCACCAACAACGTGCCCCAGAGAATCGTTAACCCTCTTAAAGTAATCCAGATCGAGAAATAGCACTGCACCAATATAATTATGGCGAATAGAGCGGGCGATCTCTTGCTTAAGATTAGCGATGAGTAGTCGACGGTTTGGCAGATCCGTCAAAGGATCATAAAGTGCCTGACGGCGAATAGCCTCTTCTGCCAGCTTATTCTCATGACGTATTAGCAGTGACTCTCTTACCGTGCGGTTTAAGTTCTTTGCCGTAAACAAAATCATTACCGCAAACAAAACACCCATTACGGTCATCGCACCCGAGATTTCAGTGGCTACAAAAAGAAAATGCCCCAGTACCGGCAACATAGCTAAAAGCACAAAAGCTACGGCAGAACTTAATAGCGGAGATAATGATGTAACCGCTCCGGCGCACATGCCCGCTACCACGAAGGCAAGGAAGACTTGATGCGCAATGTCATCTTCCGGAAAAAGCCAGATGCCCGCTGCCCCCCACATCAAACCGCTAGCAGCACTACCAAATAGTATGAAACGCTCCCAAAAGGCAGAGATTTTCTGGCTAGAGCCCAGGTTATTAAACTTTTGATAAACCACAAAACGAAGCAAAACCAGAGCGGTCATGGCAACGAACCAAATTAAAATTGTTGCGTGGTCGATGACGCTCCACTGTATAAAGCAGAGAATGACGCTGTTAACAAATACCACCAGTACAGCTAATGGTACTGTGGCATAAACAAGCCGTATCAGCTCGCGCTGAATAACGTGGGCAGCAGTATTCTTATTTTTTAGGTGCATTGGCGTCATAAGATTGCTGACATTAGCATTAAATCATCTTGTGGTTCATTCATAGTTACTCCGAGAGCTTTTTATCCTTTTCGCTCTCTTCAAATGCTTCATCCCAACTAGGCCCGGGTTCTTCGGCTTCGGCAGGTTCTTCGGCTTCGGCAGGTTCTTCGGCTTCGGCAGGTTCTTCGGCTTCGGCAGGTTCTTCGGCTTCGGCAGGTTCTTCGGCTTCGGC
>QNFJ01000014.1 GCA_003646305.1 Gammaproteobacteria bacterium
CATAATCGGGGCAATCTTCATGAAATTTGGACGAGCACCTACGACACAAACCAATACTGGCTTTTTGGAATTATCATTCATTTTGAAATCCTAAATAAACTAATCCAGAAGATCTTCTTCTGCTTCTTCTCCCATCTCAAGATGTAAGAGAATCGCTTTTCGTAACAATGCGCGCTCTTTTTTAAGCGTCTTTTTCAAGGCGTCGACTGTTGACTCTAGCTGGCCAACACGTCGGATTAGGTCATCATTATTCAATCTTTCCTGGACTGTAAGTTCTGGAGAAATTGAAGAAACTGTTGCTTTGACCGACCCTAAAACAGCTCCCTTCGCACGACTTCCCTTGACTGGTGCAGCATCCTTATGCATTTCGCTAGTCACCGTTGTAGTTGCCGCCTTATCAATTTTATGTAGCTCTTCCAGAAACCCAAAAAGCATCAACCGGTCACATAATGTGTTGATTTTTCGTGGCGTCCCTTGAGTAAACCGAAAAATCTCTTTAAATGCCTCTGGTGTGAATTCAGGGTCTTTATTCCAGCCAACTGTTGACAGCCGGTGCTCGATATAGGCCTTCGTTTCATCAAATTCAAGTGGATTTAGATGAAATGTTGCCGTAACCCGTTGCCTAACCTGCTCCATTGATGGCGAATTAATTGTCGCTCTAAACTCCTCCTGGCCGAGAAGGAAACTCTGAAATATAGCGCGATTATCGTGCTCAAAATTAGAGAGCATCCTCAACTCTTCAAGAGACTGGAGCGGTAAGTTCTGAGCTTCATCAACAACCAGTAAAACACGCCGTCCTTCTTTAGCTCGTGTTCTAAAAAAAGTCTCCAGATTCTTGAGTAGTGTCGCTTTGGAAATTTTCTCATGCGCCAACCCAAAGGAGGCCGAGATCAACCTTAAAGTATCTTCCGCATCAATTTGAGTTGAAACCAGTTGCCCAGCAACAACTTCCCGGCTATCCAGCTCATTAAACAGAGCCTTAACCAGCATTGTTTTTCCAGTCCCTGGAGCGCCAGTGACAACGATAAAACCTTCTCCCTGCTCCAGGCCATAGCGCAAATAAGAAAGTGCACGCTTATGAACACCGCTATTAAAGAAAAACTTAGGGTCTGGGCTAAGCTGAAAAGGTTTAGCTTTTAATTTATAAAATGAACTATACATAGTCTAACTTTAATTGAACTCAATGGTTATTCCGGCAGTTATGCGGTTCTCAACGTAATTACCTGCTAATCCATCAGAATCTTGTTCTGCACGTAATAGCTCTAAATTACCATTAACATCCTCTGTCATCCGTCTATTTAACCTCAAAGAAGCTGACGTAAATGTGCTTTCCGTCTTTGCCCTTTGCACGGTTGGTAGTAGGTTGTCACTATCCGTTTTTTGCCAGCTAAACCTTAGAACCGAATTAGTCTTGCTAGTCAATCGCCAGTTCCATGAGGCATCCCAACCGAAAACATCTTCATTCTGCCCAGTTACCTGATAACTCCGCTTTTCCGTATAAGTACCCAAGTTAAAAGTGCTTTTTGCAGTTGCCCCGGTAAAAGACAGCTCTCCACGCTTACGGGTAAATACCTCATCTCTTGCAGTTGGGGTGAATTGTGGCGTGCCAGTTGGCAGGCCATCTTGTTCAAGTAAACTCTGCTGATAAGTTGTTGTATCCTCAAAGTACACTGCTCCAAGGTCTAAATTTTTGGCTCTATGAGTAAACGCAGTCCGCCAAGTTTTACCTGTATTTGTCCCAACATCACTATCCCTAAGTGTTGTCAGCCAACTTGTCATAACAGAAGGCGTAAGATCAACCGTCACAAATGAGTTGTTCTTCCCAACACCACCCTCAATTCTAACCTTAGCGTTTGGCTCCCAAGATGCACCAACGGTTGTGTAGCTACCATCATTATTGTCACTATTCGGTCCTGTATCGCCCCGAAAATCACTCCGATAGTTCCCTGCTTGAATAAAAGTGCTGAAGTCTGAATTTATCCTTAAGCGAACTTCTCCATTAGTACTTCTATATTGGGTGTCATTACTTCTGTTGGAATCCCGCTTCTCTTCTACATTTGAATAATCTAAAGACCAAGTCACCTGAGACAAGCGATGACCACTTCTCAGATCTATAATTTGCTGATGCACTTCCGAGTCTGATGCAACGCCACCATCAGAGCGCACAACATCATATTTGTAGCGTATTTCACCATCCATGTAGCCATTCATATGGGGTGTCAAGTAAGGACTGAATCCTGCTGTCCAAAATGTCTGCCGATTTCTTGAGCCAGAAATATTATCCGCAGACTGTGTTCCAGTTGAGACGATGCTCGTCTGGCCAACTGTGGCATCAGCATCGAGGAAAAAGAAGTTCTCCGTCAGCTCCGTCGTCGCATCAGCTTGCAACTGGTGATAAGTACTGTTGTCTTCATCGCCAGCAGAGCGAAATACCTGCTGCAATTGATAATCCAAATCGACTTTAAAACGTCCTCCCACGCCCTTAACTGAAACTCCTGGGATAATCTCGGTAACAAAAGCACTCTCTTCCGAACTGCTATCCAAATTGATATTGTCTGAATAGCTCTCTTTTAAAGAGAGCCTCGGATAAATATTATATTCTCCTGCTTGCGTTACAGCAGGAAGAAAGAAAGTAACTGCCATCGTACAAACAGTGGCACGGGCGCAAAAAACAACGCTTTCCTTAATGGAGTTTGGCTTCCAGCTACTCCGCATAATTTCCGTACCCATAGTAGTAGCCCATCCCAAATCCTTTTCTGGATTTGTTTAACACGCAACCAACCACCTCGCATGAAGAAAGTTTTTCCACCGCCTCGTTTATAATGTGTTGTGGTGTCTTGTCTGATTCGACAACCATAACCACCTGTCCGACCAAGCTCGCCAGTACCGCGCCCTGTGTCGCAGCCAATAATGGCGGCGAATCAATGATGATTACCCTATCTTTATAACGACTCGAGATTTCTGAGATTAATTTTTTCATTGCACTACTGGCCAAAATCTCAGTAGACTGCTCGTGAAGTTTCCCTGCTGGCATAATCGATAGGTTGGGAATGTCTGTACGCAACACAACATCCTGAAAACTGACTTCCCCTTCAATCAGATCAATCAACCCCTTTTTACTCTCGATCCCAAACAGTTTCGATATCGAAGGCTTTGCAACGTCACCATCTATTAACATGACGGTTTTATCTCTCTCTGTTGCGATACTCAAAGCCAGATTTGCCGCCGTGTATGTTTTACCTTCGCCTGGAAGGCTGCTCGTAACCAAAACCAGATTCGCACGCTCAATCCCATTCGAATCCTGCCCCTCCACATTATCCAAAATTGGCCGCTTAACAATTCTATACTCTTCCGCGAGTTGACTTTGACTAACCTCTGGCACCAACATTCCCTTATCTTTCAAGTGTGCCAGATTAACTTTTAGGTCGGCTTTTAACGATCTTTGCCTTGATGATTTCTTTTCCTCGCCCGCAACTTTGTCTTTGCCAGCAATGGTATTAACAACAACTTCTGGCTCTTTCTCCAAGGGAACAGAATTATTCTCACGTGCAATTAAGTCCTCCGCAACCGACTTAAAACCTTGATCTTGTTCAGCTATTTTCTCGTCAGCTTGTGCGATCTCTTCACTTTTTCCAGCCTTCTTCTCGAGGGCTTTTTCAATTATATTCATAGAATTACACTCAAATCCTTTAAATTGAGCTGAGGTTTAGCCCCATCACCTCAAGTGTCAGTACGGCACCAAACGCAACTATTAGAGAAGCGGAAACCAAACTAAATTTCCATAATCGACTACGCCTCTCTTCCACCAAGCTAGGTACCCAATTCATTGAAACGCTCCCCAATAAAGGCAAGCCTGTCACATCCCTGACTTTCTGAGCTGAAGTGAATACAGGACGAATAAGAGACAGCAATAAAGCAAGCCCCAAACCAACGACCAATCCACCCACAAAGACTCCACTCGACAGTAGTAAGCGGTTTGGTGCCGATGGTTTTGTTGGCACTTGAGGGGGATCCACAATCCTAAACTTTACAGAATCGGTATTTTGCTCAACACTTTCTGAAAGCTGTGCTGTTTCACGACGTTTTAGTAGCGTCTCATAATTACTCTTGATGATGCCGTAGTCACGGTTCAAACCTTTTAGTTTTGTCTCCACTTCAAGGCTGTTACCCATCATTTGCTTAGTATCTTCAATCCTTTTTTTGAGCGTTTTCACTCGCCCTCTTAAAGAGGCAACGTTCGCATCAGCTTCTCCTAACGCAATCTTCATCTGCTGAAAAACTGGGTTTGTCTGGCCGCTCCCCCCATAAAAATCTTCTTCCTCATCCTCACCAAACTCAGGCTCTTCCTCTTTTTGCTTTTCGAGATCAACAATTGTCTGTCTCAGAATCCTTACTTCAGGGTGTCGGTCTGTATATTTGAGCAACAGGCTATCTATCTGTGCCTGAAGCGACTGGATTCTTGCATCCAGTGGGCTCGATGCAATTCCGCCACCGAAATCCTCAAACATGGGCTCTTCGTCTTCTAGTTGGCGCTTTAATTCGTTACGCCGATTGGTTGCTTCATCTATCGCTAGCTTAGCCTCTTCCAATTGACGAGCATAAGACTGTAACAGCTCATAATGACTTCCACCTTGCCCTGGCAATGCACCATAGTTCTCTCGCTTAAACTGCTCACGTGCCTTTTCGGCTGCAAGTAACCGATTCTCATATTCCTTAACCTGTTGACCGATAAACCGTTGAGCGGTATCCGAATCTTTTCGGCCTTCACCCAGTGTTTCTTCTATAAAAATAGTTAATAGTGCCTGAACGAGACGCTTAGCTAATTTTGGGTCTTGGTTTTGTGCCGAGATTGTGAATAGATCAAGTTGACGTGCGCTTGAAATTGTCAGCATACCTTTGAGGCTAGCCACCAAAGCCTGCATTTCTTTTTCGTCTTTAGCATTCAAATCCAGATCTGTCATGCGAGCCACTTTCTCAAGATTAGGCCGGCTAAACAGCAGCTTTGACATTAACCGGACTTGACTACTGACATTCGGTTGAATAGCTAACCCACTCAATAACGGCCTCAAAACAGTCCGCGTATCCACATGAATCCTTGCCGATGATTGAAACTTATCTGGCATTTGAGAGACAACGACCCAGCCTGCCAAACAGACAACCCAAGCCGTAATAATGGCAACCCACTTAAATCTTGAAGCACCCCTTGCATGTGCAAGAACTTCATTGATAACTTCATGCATGAACGAGAATCCTTTTCTTGCTTAGCTTAGAAATATGCTTCTGGTATAAAGAGGATGTCACCGGGCATGATGTCAACATTTGCCGTAATATCACCATCCTCAATAAGGTCTTCTACCCTAATACCGAACTGGTTCATCTCTCCATCAATAACACGAATAAGGCTTGCTCGGTTGCCATCTGCAAAATGCGTCAATCCACCGACAGCAATCATCAAGTCAAGAAGTGTCATCTCCTCTTTGTACGGAATGGCCATCGGTCTCACCTCACCCTCGTCCCCACTACCAATTTCACCAACCACACGAACTTGTTCACTATAAGGCCCCACAAAGCCACTAACAATATTGTTACCAACGGGTTACGCACGTATTTAGATAGCTCTTTTTCAACATCTCTGGCGAGCTCATACGGTGTTTTCCCACTGGCAGGCAACTCCTCAACCAAAGGCGCTGTAATTTTGCCATCGGGCCGCACGACCACTGATTGCGTCACTTCAGGGTTCCCCCAGACAAACATCTGGACACTGTCACCAGGACCAATAATGTAAGTATAGTCCTCCGGCACATCGGCTTCAGGAGGAAGCGGAGGATAAGAGACTGCACACCCTGAGACCACCACAGCCATCAATAGACCTAAAATGCTGCCTAACCATTTAGCAAAAACGTTCATCACAAAACCACTCCCTTTATCTCAACAAAATGCAATCGCAGTATTAGCGACCAGACCGATCAAATATAACATAATATCTGACGCCTCTTCTCACCAGCCTTAAAAATTTTCCTGAAGTATAGTAAATAATTAATTAAAAGCCATTACCCATATTATCCCCCAACAAATTGCTCAATTTTATCGAGTCCTTTAGCCAGATTTTCTTTCTCCGTCGTATAGGCAAATCGAATGTGTGTTGCCTGCCCAACCACTCCAAAATCACGACCAGGAGTCACTGCCACACCCTCTTCCTCAAGAAGACTCATGCAGAATTGATAAGAGTCTTTTGTAAAACGACTGCAATCTGCATAAATATAGAACGCCCCCTCAGGTAAAATAGGCACTGAAAAACCGATTTCTATTAGCCTTCTATAGAGGAAATCCCTTCTTTTCATAAAAATTTCTTTTCGCCGTTCAATCTCTAGAGTCGTTTCTGGGTCGAAAGCGGCTAATGCTGCCTGCTGTGAATGCGTTGCTGCTGCGATAAAAATATTTTGTGATATTTTCTCAGAGGCCTCAATAAACGCCTCTGGCACAACAGCCCACCCTAGTCGCCAACCGGTCATTCCGAACTGCTTTGAAAAGCTATTAATGACGAAGAGCTCATCATCCAGCTCCAGAGCAGATACAGCGGGCTTTTCATAAATTAACCCATGATAAATTTCATCTGAAATCAAAAAACCATGTCGCTTTTTAACGGCTTGCAATAACCTCTCTAGCTTGGCTTGAGAAATCACCGTACCCGTGGGGTTAGATGGTGATGAGATTAAAACCCCGCAAGTACGCTCTCCCCAATTTTGTTCAACTAAATCGGCATCCAGGTGATAATGAGACTGCGCACCAACAGGGATCAAGCGACTTTTCCCATTGAGTAACTGGATAAAATTTCGGTTACAGGGGTAACCAGGATCTGCTAGCAGCACCTCATCACCCGAATCAAGCAAGGCAGCCAGAACAAGCAGCAGCGCCCCCGATGCACCGGGTGTTATGAAAACACGAGATGGTGAGATTTTAACCGCATGCCGCGACATATAGTAACCGGCAATTTTTTCACGCAGAGCCGGCAGACCTGCCGCTGGCGTATAATGCACATGCCCCCTCTTCAGAAAATCAATCCCAGCCGAGATGATTGCCTTTGGTGTCGGAAAATCTGGCTCTCCCACCTCCATATGGATGATTTCTCGACCTTGCGCCTCAAGCTCACGTGCTCGGCATAATAATTCCATTACATAAAAAGGGGATATACCCGCCGTACGTTTAGCTATTTTCATTTCCATTTCTTTAATTTAAATATCAAGCAGGCACACCGCCCCAAACGCCCTGTTTACCCACTATACTAGTTAAAAATGTCCGCCAAAGAGGCTATTTAAACGAATCATAACTAACCGAAAAATTTGCAGATCTATTTGGCATTTGTTATAGATGCGCCCTCAAAATTTTATCATGAAGTTCAGGAGTCCAAAAAAATGGCTACCGCAAAAAAAACAAATCAGGATTCTTCACCTTTCAGTTTCACGCCTTATAAGGCAAAAAAAGGCGAAGAATATATGAATGACCCTCAAAAAGAGCACTTCAGGAAGATTCTCCTAAACTGGAAGAGCGAGCTGATGCAGGAAGTTGACCGAACGGTTAGCCATATGCGAGATGATGCCGCAAACTTCCCCGATCCGACTGACCGTGCGACACAGGAATCTGAGTTCAGCCTGGGATTACGTACCCGTGACCGTGAACGCAAGCTCATTCGTAAAATTGACGAGTCGCTCGACAATCTTGATAGTGATGACTACGGTTACTGCGACACCTGCGGCGTTGATATTGGCGTGCAACGTCTTGAGGCTCGACCCACAGCAACGCTCTGCATCGACTGCAAAACACTCGATGAAATTCGCGAGAAGCAAACTAGCTAAGCGCCCACTTTTTGCCTGTAGAGATATACAAAGGCCGCTTTGCACCCTCGCCAAGCGGCCCTTTACATCTAGGCTCACTCTTTACAGCGCTCGCCAGTTTTCTTCAGGCTCATAAAAAGAAAGGGCAATGGTTTCTACGTATTGACGATGTTGACACCATTCGCGTAACGAACGGTGCAACCGACAGCATCCTTAAAACCCTTGAAGCTTTTTCTCTGCAATGGGATGGCGAGATTCTCTACCAAAGCCAGCAGAAAGAACGCTACGAGCAGGCAATTGAATCATTGCAACACCAGTCGCTCCTATATCCCTGCACCTGCTCTCGCAAACAACTCGCCAAAATCAATAAAAACAAGCCGGCAATTTACCCTGGAATTTGTCGCAGAAAAAAACCTACTGACACCAAATTGCCATACTCTTTGCGTATTAGAACTGATGATGCGCTCATCGGTTTTACCGATAAACTACAAGGTGTTATTTCTCAGAATATCGCCCTGTCTGTTGGTGATTTTGTCCTCAAACGGCGCGACAATATATACGCTTATCACCTTGCCACCATTATCGATGATGATTTTTTGGGAATCACCGAGGTCTTAAGGGGAATCGATCTTCTGGACTCAACACCCAGACAGCTTTATCTGCAACAACGACTAAACCTTAAAGCGCCTGAATTCATGCACCTTCCCGTTTTAACCGATGCATCGGGCATTAAACTGAGCAAGCAGCGCTTTGCTAAGCCGGTTAGCGGGGAAAATCCCGTTAAAATGTTACTTACCTGCCTGGAGTTACTCGCACAAAACCCACCTTCTGCATTATCGAAAGCGAACAAAAAAGAGATACTTGAGTGGGCTATTGAAAACTGGAACCCTTCAAAACTGAGTGGAATTAAACAGTTAGACTGTTTATAAGACTGGTATCCCTCAATGAGGTTGATATAATTTCAAAACTTAACCCCGCTACGCTTCTCTTGCCTGAGCAGAAAACAGGCAGCTTTAGCAAAAAAAATAACAGGTTAGGGCGGCATACTGAGTTTAAATTACAGAGCAACAACATCTAAAAACTGAGGAGTATTTTGAATGTCTGACGATAAAATCTATAAAGTTCCCGCGAAAGTCGCTGCACACGCCCACATTAATGCAGAAAAATATGCAGAAATGTACGCTCAATCAATCGATGACCCGAATACCTTCTGGGCTGAGCAGGCGGAGAAATTTGTAACCTGGTTTAAGCCTTGGGAATCGGTCATGGAATATGACCTGCCAAAAGGTGAAATCAGTTTTTTCAAAGGGGCGAAAGTTAACGTCAGCTACAACTGTCTCGACAGACATCTCGAAACACGGGGCGACCAAGTTGCGATTATCTGGGAAGGTGACAATCCAGAAGAAGATCGAAAAATCACTTATAAAGAGCTTCACGAAGAAGTTTGTAAGTTCTCAAATGTCCTAAAAGCTCAAGGCGTTAAAAAAGGCGACCGTGTCTGCCTTTATATGCAGATGGTTCCTGAAGCCGCTGTTGCGATGCTGGCCTGTACCCGTATTGGTGCGGTTCACTCAATCGTTTTTGGTGGTTTTTCAGCTGCTGGCCTAAACGACCGTATCAACGGTTGTGAAGCCAAAGTGGTGATCACTTCTGATGGTGGCTACCGTGGTGGCAGAAGCCTTCCTCAGAAAGCCAATGCTGACAAAGGGCTGGAAAATGCTCCGTCTGTTGAAAAACTAATCGTTATCAAGCGCACTGGCTGTGATGTTGATTGGGTTGAAGGTCGCGATGTCTGGTATCACGAAGCGATGGCAGAAGCCTCAGCAGATTGCCCTGCAGAAGAGATGGATTCTGAAGATCCTCTATTCATCCTTTACACCTCAGGCTCAACTGGCAAACCAAAAGGGGTGGTGCACACAACTGGCGGTTACCTGCTACACGCTGCGATTACGCACAAATATGTTTTTGATTATCACGAAGGTGATATCTACTGGTGTACAGCCGATATTGGCTGGGTTACCGGTCACTCGTACATTGTCTATGGTCCACTCGCTAATGGTGCGACTACACTAATGTTTGAAGGCATTCCAACATACCCCGAAGCAGATCGTTTCTGGAAAGTGGTCGACAAGCATCAAGTTAATATCTTCTATACTGCGCCAACCGCTATCCGTTCACTGATGGCGAAAGGTAAAGAGCTTGTTGAAGGAACGAGCCGTAAAAGCCTGCGTATATTGGGTAGTGTTGGCGAGCCAATTAACCCAGAAGCGTGGGAGTGGTACTACAACGTGGTTGGCAATGCTAACTGCCCAATTGTTGATACCTGGTGGCAGACAGAAACCGGCGGCATCTTAATTACACCACTTCCTGGCGCAACAGACCTAAAACCGGGTTCTGCTTCGAAACCATTCTTCGGCGTTATACCTGTCATTCTGGATAACGATGGTAATGTTCTCGAAGGTGAAGCAGAAGGTATTCTGACAATACCTCGTCCTTGGCCTGGCATCGCCCGCACACTCTGGGGTGACCACAAGCGCTTCATCGAAACCTATTTCTCAACCTATAAAGGCTATTATTTTGTAGGAGATGGTGCGCGTCGCGATAAAGACAATTATATCTGGATCACGGGTCGTGTCGATGATGTGATCAACGTATCCGGCCACAGAATGGGAACAGCTGAAGTTGAAAGTGCATTGGTCTTACACCCACAAACCGCTGAAGCGGCTGTTGTGGGCTTCCCTCATGAAATCAAAGGGCAAGGCATCTATGCTTATGTTACTTTGAATGACGGCGTTGAACCAACCGACGAGCTCAAGAAAGAGCTTGTCATGCTGGTTCGCAAAGAGATTGGCCCCATTGCCAGCCCCGATGCGATTCAGTGGGCACCGGGTCTACCTAAAACTCGTTCTGGCAAAATCATGCGCCGCATTCTACGTAAAGTTGCTGCGAATGAGATTGACGAACTGGGTGACACTTCAACACTCGCTGATCCATCAGTGGTCGACGAGTTGATTGAAAACCGTCAAAACAAAGGTTAATTCCTTTAATCTTTAAAGAAAAAGCCCCTGAGCAACTCGTTGTTGCTCAGGGGCTTTTTACTATCTCGCCGAATGTGGATTAAAACTATTTCACTCTGACTTTCTTTAGAAAAGCTTCTCGGTCTGCTGGACTTGCCTTATTCCACCAATAGCTAAGCATTTTTGACTCAAGGCTAGCGGTCGGATTTGATTCAAGATTAGCTGCCGAAATTGATGCAAGACTAACTGTCGAAGCTTTATTAGGGCTTACCACCGAAGCCGTTGCCTCACTCGCCACAATAGCTGCCTCTTGACTCTTTACAGTAGCCTCCACTGGACTCGTCAACCTCTCCATATCACTTAACACCACGGGCTTTGCAGTCGCATCATAATCCTGCGTCTGCGTCTCCCACTTGCTCTGCTGACGCTCAACCAAAAGTGCCATACTAAAATTCACCTCACCACCATCTTCTCGAACCACTTTCACTTTTGGGTTTTGAGCAAATTGGCGCGGTGCTTTTTTTGCCTCCGGGTGAGTCATTAATTTATAAACTTGGCCTTCCTCGACCTCCAACGTTAGTAGCAATGGTTCTGAGTGAATAAACTCTTCCACCCGAGGATTCGCTCCCTCAACTGTTTCCTCGTATTTCAGAGCAATCTTATGTTTTCCTGCGGCGAGCTCAAGCGGTTTTGAACCACCAAACCACCCAACATCTTTACCATCAACAGCCAACAGTACCAGGTCAGCTGTGAACTCAAGCTTTGCTGCATACGCTGGTGTGCATAAAAAACTTAACAAGATTAATTGTACAAAGGTTTTTTTCATAATCAGGCTCCAAAAACAAAGATTGCCCCATTCAAGAGGCCAGAAAAATGTTACCCATAAAATAGGCAAACAGGTATGCAATCCACTCTCAGGCTAAAGCTCACTTTCCTGCTTCCCTTAGCTAAGAAGAAAAGTGAGCTTTTTAAATACCCTTCCTAAGTAAGTTACGACAACTTAACAGTCAGAATGCATATTTAGCAGAGAACTGTATGCGATCCATATCACCATGATCTCCGTTATCAAGCTCACGATTAGCATGTAAGAGCATAGCACCCAGCGTGACTTTTTTGACAGGTGAATACATCAGGTTAAGCGTAATGCTGTCAGAACTAGAAGTAAAAGCATTTACAGAACCGCTATAGTCAACATCTATGTCACCATACATGATGCTAGAACGTAATTTTGGAGTCCACCAATGACGAAATGCTGCAAAGAATGCAGTAGTTGTACTTAACTCAAGATTACCATCAGCATCAATCGTTGCATCTCTGGGTAATGCTAAACCAATATAACGGCCTAATCCATCTCCGTGATTAACGGAAAATTTAAAGTCATCACTCTGGCCCACATTCAGGCTTCCGGTAAACCCTAGCCCCCAACCAACCGCCGAATCATCATCCCCTGAATTGGGATTGTCAACAGTAACAATTTTACGAACCATCCCATTTAAGCGCACATGCCCCCAATCACCCTTAAATTTATAATTGGCAGTTAAATCGGGCAAATCACTATCATCACGATCTCCTGAATCATTAAACGATTCAGGGTTTTCTAGTGCAACCTGAAATGGCCCATGTGTATAACGAATCATTGGCTGACGGATAAACACCGTACTTTCTGATACCGCCAGGAAATCGACCGATTCAGGTAGAGCACCAACATCCATATAAGTCGACCATGTCTGTCCAAAAAGCCATTCGTCAAACTCTAAAAAGGCATGTCGCAAACGTGGGCTGTAACTATTGGTTAAAACCTCATTACCACCCGCATCCCCATTTGGCATAAAGTCAACCTCCACAAAACCAAGGAGAGAATGGCCATCAATGGTATCTGTTACCTTAAAGTTTATGCGTGTTTCACGCGCAGTGAAATCAAGATCGCTACCTCCTTCACCCCCACCACCGTTTGGTGACGTTGGGATTCCACCTGGAAAGTAAAATGTACCAAGCAAGTTATTCCCACTAACATCACCTGCGGAATAATCTGTCCACATTGTGCTCAACTTAACATAACCACCAATACTGAAATCCAATGTTTCACTACTCACTGCCTCCTTCATATTAACCGCATTGGCTGCTGTAGGAGATAAGCCCATTGCACTTACCGCCATTATTGCTAATAATTTTTTATTATTCATACAACCTCTCCCCACTTTTATTTTCTGCCTAAAATCAAGACAAGCCTTAGTTTATATTTTGTTGTTAGAATGTGTATTAGACTAAAGTCGTGATTTATATTTTTTAAACCGGTACTCTAAATGCTCGAAATAATTCAGAGCGTTCAACTAAGTAGAGAGTTTTAGCAAACCGAATGAACGCTTTTAAAAGGCAAAATGGGCAGCCCGTCACCCCCAGATGATAAAGGGCTGTTGTGATAAAACAACAATACAACATCAAGTGACCGAATGAACTCTTCTATCGTTATTGCAGACGACCACCCACTGTTTAGAGAAGCGGTCACTATCGTTCTTCAAAGACTTTTCCCCCAATATCAGCTACTGAGTGCTGAGAGCTTGAACGAGGTACTAACAATCCTTAGGAAAGAACCAGAAATCAAACTCGTTTTGCTCGATCTAAATCTACCTGATTCAAAAGGGATGGCCGGCATCACTCAGCTTAAAAGCCGTTTCCCAGAAGTTCCTGTCGTTATTGTTTCAGCAAGCCATGAACTGACCACGATTCATCAGGCATTGTACTGTGGTGCAATGGGGTTTATTCCAAAAACGGAGGGAATGAGCACCATTTCAGAGGCACTAAAAGTGGTCTGTAGCGGAGGTCGCTGGGTTCCCCAGGATTATGAGAAAAGCAACCAGAAGAATGCCGAAGATGAGCTCTCAATTTTTACTGATTTAACTCCGATGCAACTTAAAGTTCTTTTTCATCTACGGGCAGGTGAAAGTAACAAGGAGATTGCGGGGCTGCTTTTTGTTACCGAAGCGACTGTAAAGGCACATATCACCGCTATTTTTCGTAAACTTGGAGTTAGCAATCGTACTCAAGCCGTATTAGCCTCTCAAGCGCTTGAGGCAGAAGAGTAGTTAACGTAATCCTTCCGCCAATAACATTTTCAGTAACTTCGTCTCTAACGGTTTCGGCAAATAACCAAAGCCATTCAAAATGGCCTCATCTTCAATTTCTGCCCCCCTTTCTGCCGTAACCAACACACCTAAATAGTTGCTTTCAACTCGATTACGATAGTCCTTCAAGAGATCAAGTCCCACCGAACCATCTCGAAGATGATAGTCCGCTAAAATCACCTCAAAACGTTCACCTGAACTAACAATGTCGGTGTATTCCTGGTAATTTTTGGCACAACTTACAGTAGCCCCCCAACGGCGCATAACTTCGCTAATGGCCTCTAGTGGTGCAGCTTCGTCATCCACACAAAGCACCTTAACAGTCTCTAAAAAGTTATTCTCTAGGGAGCTGCTCTCCTGCTGTTCATTCTCAATAGCTCCCCCTGTAATACAGTGAATATTGAGGTAAAAAACAGAACCTTTCCCTAATTTTGAGCGCACACCTACCTGGTGTTCAAGCCGCTCTGCCACGCGCTTAGAAATTGCGAGCCCTAAACCATAACCTTCATTGCTGGTTTTATGAAGCTGATGATATTCCTTAAATATTGTTCCGTGATGCTTCTCAGCAATACCAATACCTGAGTCTCTCACCTCAATACGTGCACCCTCTTTTCCATACCGACAGAGCAACATCACAGCACCCTGTTTGGTATAACGCACCGCATTACTGAGAAAGTTTCGTAAGATGCTATGCAATAAATTCTGATCACTTCGCACATAGCAATCACGCCCCACCACCTTCAACCGTATTCCTTTATCCTTCGCGATCACCGAAAACTCTGTTTCAAGTGAGGAAAATAGCGCTTTCACTGAAACTGCTTCAATCTCTGGCTCCCAAGCGTTTGAATCAAGCCGAGAGATCTCAAAAAGGGACTTTAAAAGTGATTCTGCATTATACAGTGCGCTTAAAGCGCCGCCAGCTAGGCGGCGGCCACTATCATCATGCTCCAGGTCCTCTAGCAATGCACCAAGATAAAGCTTTCCTGCACTCAGTGGCTGCGAGAGATCATGGCTTGCCGCGGTCATAAAACGCGACTTACTCTCCATCGCTTCCTGTAATGCATTATTGACCAGGAGAAGCTTCTCAGTTCGTCGCCCAACCTTTTCTTCAAGCTCCTCATTGCTCTTTCTAAGATCGTTTTGAATCACTTTTAAGGCCGTAATGTCGGTGTAAGTGGTGACATAACCCCCATTTGGCAAGCGATTCCCTTCTGTTTGAATAACAGTGCCATCTTTCCAGGTACGCTCATAAGAATAGGCTTCGCCACTCCTTAGGAAATCAATTCTCTTTTTAACTTCAACTTCACCATCACTCCCCACTAGAACACCTGCTCCCTTAAAAGTATTAAACCGAATAATTTTTTCGATCGGCATTCCTAACTCAATAAACCCTTCTGGATACTGTAGGAGGCTTAAGTAAGCCTTATTGTAGGCAACTAGACACAAGTGCTGGTCAACAACACTTATACCTTGATTAATATTGTTCAGCGTGACATTCAAAAGCTCCCGGTTAAACTCGATCGCTTCACTGGTCTGACTAAGCAGACTGACAACATTCACTGAACGATTACCCATTGCTGCCTGCAACGCGGTATTGAGAATACTCTCGGCCATCGCTGCACCGACACTTCCCGCCATCATCTGCTCTGCCTTTTTGAGCAGTTCGACATCTGCCACTTGAGTATGATCGACCGCCCCCCGCTCACTTTCAATTTCAAAAAAGAAATGATCAACTCGCTCCTTACCGACAAAGCGCCCGCATAAGTCTGCCAAATCCGCCACCTTAAAGGTGTGCTTTGGGCTGGCTTGATCCTTAGAACTCGTGCTTTCAACCTCAACAAATGCAGCCGCCTGCAATTTATCGGTTAATGAGGGTTTCGCTCTCAAGGAGAATAAAATGTAACAGCCAATATTGACACCTAAGCTCCAAAACAGACCATGCGTCAGCCTGTCTGAAAACTCAAATCCCAACAGGTTCTGCG
This sequence comes from Gammaproteobacteria bacterium, assembly GCA_003646305.1. Classification (GTDB taxonomy): domain Bacteria; phylum Pseudomonadota; class Gammaproteobacteria; order Methylococcales; family UBA2780; genus UBA2780. The sequence continues at coordinate 15,954 of QNFJ01000014.1, forward strand.
GAGCAAACAACGCCAACCCCAGCGGCCCCGAAGAGATAAAAGAGGCCGAAAACCAGCCTGCATCAGCCAAAGTGGGTAACATTAAGGTATAAAACCAGAGGAAAAAACCACTCAGCAACCCCACCATCGCACCATTTTTATGCCCTCTTTGCCAGTAAAGCCCACCAACAATGGCGGGTGAAAACTGAATGGCGGCTGCAAATGAAAGTAAACCGATACTCGACAGTGTCTTATCACCAATTGCAATTCGGTAATACCCATAAGCAAGCCCTAGAAGCACACAAATGGTAATACGCCGTATAAACAGCAAAATAGGGTAATAGTGGCTACCGCCCTCTTGCTGCCTAAATCGTAATAAAATCGGCAAGACCAAATCATTGGAAACCATCGTGCTTAATGCAACAGTTGCAACGATAACCATTCCTGTCGCTGCCGATAAGCCACCCAAATAACCCAGTACCGCCAAACCATGGCTGCCATCAAACAGTGGCAAAGAGAGTACATACAAATCGGAGTTATCTACTGAATTTAAAAAATGTAGCCCCGCAGCAGCAATAGGAATCACCGAAAGACTCACAAGTAGTAAGAGCAACGGAAAACCCCAGCGTGCGAAAGAGAGTTCATCTCCTCGGCCCTCTACAGCCATAATATGAAACTGTCGTGGCAGGCAAAAAATAGCGGTCGCGGAGAGCAAGGACTGAGTAAAAAAGCTGACTGAAAACTGCTCCATATTGAAAGGGGCAAATAAGATTTCAGCGGTACTCGCCCCTCCTAATGCTACCCTAGCGCCCTCTTCAGAAATCATAAAATAGGCCAGCACAGCGATTGCTAGTAGCGAGCCAATTTTGACAATAGATTCAAAACTCAGCGCATTAATAATGCCTCGATGGTGCACTGTTGCATCAATCCGGCGTGCACCGAAAAATATCGAAAAGAGAATTAGAATCAAACTCAGATAAAAGGCTGTATCGGACAAAATGAAACCGGCCTGCAACGGAGAATGCCGACCCGATAACATATCAAAAGCCCCAGCAACTGCTTTTAATTGCAATGCAATGTAGGGAATCGTGCCAACCAGCGCAATCATCGTGACCATTGCCGCAAGCGAGCGGTTTTTGCCATACCGTGAACCAATAAAATCAGCAATACTCACTGTCTTCTGGCGCTTGCTAATGATGACGAGCTTCTTTAGTAATGGAAAACAAAAAACAAAAACAAAAATCGGCCCGGCATAAATAGAGAGGTATTCCCAACCTGATAATACAGCCCTGCCCGCCGCCCCAAATATGGTCCACGAGGAACAATAAACCATCAATGACAACGTAAAGATAAATGTTTGATAACGGGAAAACTGGCCAACCGGTTTTTGATCACCTCGATAAGCGATATAAAACAGCAGCAATAGGTAAACAATCGTAATAACGACTAGCCACGTTGCAGAGATCATAAATTATGCAGACTAAAGTTCAACAGACTTGCCAATAGTACCGGATTCTTCACACGGAAAGCAGCTTGTAACAAAGCAGATAAAAAATCCTGAACAGGTGCTAATCACACTTATAAATAGCACCCGTTCAGTTCAGTAGGAGGTACGTAGTTACGATAAAATCTCGTTCAAAACAACGTAACGAATAGTTTACAGAGATGTACCTATTTTCAAATACGACTTAAGTCTAATTCTTTTCGGTTATCAAGCAGGCTAAGATGTCTGCGAGTGTGGGTGAATGTCTTATTCTGACTCAGCTTACATTTAGTTAGTAACCTTAGAAAAAATAATAACTGCGCTAACCTCCGCTGGAGCATTAGCAACCCACTTCAAAATAGGAGAATATTTTGACTACTGAAAAATTAACGTATTGGCAGCGCAATCTGCGACTCATTGCGAAATGCCTCATCATCTGGTTTGTCGTCTCTTATGGCTTCGGGCTCCTTTTAGTCGAACCGCTCAATACCATCCGTCTTGGCGGCTACAAGCTAGGTTTCTGGTTTGCTCAACAAGGTTCCATCTATGTCTTTATTGCGCTCGTTTTCTACTACGCACGTGCAATGAATAAGCTAGATGAAGAATTTGACGTTCAAGAATAAGGGGGCATCACAATGGATTTAAAAACACTAACCTATATTGCCGTCTTTGGCTCATTTGGCGTTTACTTTGCCATCGCATGGTGGGCACGCGCGGGCACCACGAGTGAATTTTACGCCGCAGGTGGCGGTGTAGGCCCTCTTGCAAATGGTATGGCAATTGGTGCGGATTGGATGAGTGCCGCTTCGTTTATCTCAATGGCTGGGCTAATCGCCTTTTTAGGCTATGGCGGCTCGGTATTTTTAATGGGCTGGACAGGAGGCTATGTTCTACTCGCAATGTGCCTTGCTCCATACCTTCGCAAGCATGGTAAATTCACGGTACCTGAGTTTATTGGTGACCGTTACTATTCAAAAGCAGCGCGTATTGTTGCTGTGGGCTGCCTGATTATCGCCTCATTGACCTATGTTATCGGTCAAATGAAGGGGGTTGGCGTCGCCTTCTCTCGCTTCCTCGAAGTCGATTATGGTCTCGGTCTTGGCATCGGCATGGGTGTTGTCTGGGTCTACGCGGTACTCGGTGGTATGAAAGGGATTACCTATACTCAGATTGCCCAGTATGTCGTATTGATTTTTGCTTATACCGTTCCAGCCGTTTTCATCTCGCTACACCTTACTGGTAATCCAATTCCTCAGTTAGGTCTTGGCAGCACTATGGCTGACGGTAGCGGCATCTATCTGCTGGACAAACTTGATTTAGTGGTAACTGATCTAGGCTTTAAAGAGTACACAACCGACAAACTGGGCAGTGGCATCAACATGTTTGCCTACACGCTCTCTCTAATGGTTGGTACAGCCGGTTTGCCACACGTGATCATGCGCTTCTTTACTGTCCCTTCCGTAAAAGCAGCTCGTGCTTCTGCTGGTTATGCACTGGTATTCATTGCGCTTCTTTACACCGTTGCGCCTGCTGTTGGTGCAATGGCTCGTTTAAACTTAATGAGTACTATTGAACCCTCACCAGGTCAGTATCTTGTCTATGAAGAGCGCCCTCAATGGTTTAAAGATTGGGAAAATACCGGACTTTTAAAATTTGAAGATAAGAATGGTGATGGCAAAATCCAGTACACAGCCGATAAGGAAAAAAATGAAATGGTCAAAATTGACCGTGACATTATGGTGTTGGCTAATCCTGCCATTGCTAACCTACCAAACTGGGTGATTGCCTTGGTGGCTGCAGGGGGGTTAGCGGCTGCGCTATCAACCGCTGCAGGTCTGCTGTTGGCGATTTCTTCCTCTATTTCTCATGACTTGATGAAAGGAGTCTTAACACCCAATCTGTCTGAAAAAAATGAGCTCTTGTCCAGCCGAATAATTATGACTATTGCCATTTTGGTGGCCGGTTATCTCGGCTTGAATCCGCCCGGATTTGCCGCAGGAACGGTGGCGCTTGCCTTCGGCCTTGCTGCCTCATCAATATTTCCTGCGTTAATGATGGGGATCTTCTCAAAGAAGATAAGTGGCACTGCAGCGGTTGCCGGAATGTGTGCAGGTATTGGCATCACTATGCTTTACGTGTTTCAACACAAAGGCATTATGTTTATCCCCGGCACTGCATTCTTAGGAGATATGGAGCCAAATTGGTTCTTAGGCATCTCACCTAATGCCTTTGGTATTGTTGGCGCAATTATCAACTTTAGCGTCGCGTTTCTTGTCTGCAAAATAACAGGACCTGCACCGGCTGAAATTCAACAACTTGTTGAAAACTTCCGCACACCTAAAGGGGCAGGCGCAGCGCATAGCCACTAAAGTAAGTTGTTGTTAGTATGATCTATTAAGGTTGTAGGTAAAAAGGCTCCTAGCGGGGTCTTTTTACCTTATATTTTCAGCGCAAATAGAAAGCATAATGAACAGACAGACAAAATTAGCACTTTTTATCGCCCCCTTTCTTGTTGTTGGAGGCTATATCGCCTCTGACCAATACGTTTCACACCAGGACAAAAAGGGGCAGTTATACAATCTCACGCTACAGGATGAGTGCCAACTTTTCAGTGGTGACTGTATTCTCAAGTCGGGTGATTTGCTGATCAATATTACCGATGAAAAAGGCACCACAAGGGTCAATACC
>QNFJ01000015.1 GCA_003646305.1 Gammaproteobacteria bacterium
AGCTTTATCGAAGAGATGCCGCTGGGTGTGATGGGTGATCATGATCGTGCCGAGACCTATGTATCGAGCGATGAGATCAAAGTAGAGCTGGAAAAGCAGTTCACACTCAATGAAACAGAAGAGACAAGCGGTGGGCCAGCCCGTTATTACGGTTTGCAAGGTAGTGAAACAAAAGTGGGCTTCATTTCACCGCATAGCCATAATTTTTGTGGTGACTGTAATCGAGTTCGGGTGACCGCTGAAGGCCGGTTATTACTTTGCCTTGGACATGAACATTCTGTCGATTTAAGAAGGGTGATTCGAGCCAATCCAGGTGATTTGGAGAAATTGAAAGAGACACTGATTCAGGCGATGGAAATTAAGCCTGAACGGCATGAATTTAACACCGACGGTCAGCCGGTGGTATTTCGGCACATGAGTGCCACAGGTGGTTAGCGGTAAGGTTCTTAGTTTTAAAAATTAAATAATAATCAACTATTAGTTTTAGATTACTCAGCAGGAGAGAAATGATGCAAAAATCGTTAGTAATAGATGCGGACAAATGTACAGGCTGCTTGCAGTGTGAGATGGCTTGTTCGGTTCACGCAGAAGGGGTATTTAACCCATCAAAATCAAGAATTAAAACTTTCCCATTCCATGATGAAGGAATCTTCGTCCCTTATACCTGTACACAGTGTGATGAGGCATGGTGTCTGCATGCCTGCCCTGTAGAGGCGATCCAGCTCAATAGAGAAACTGGCGCGAAAGAGGTTATCAATGATCTTTGTGTCGGCTGTAAAGTCTGCACAATTTCTTGCCCGTTTGGCACGATTAACTACAACGCCGATAGCGGTAAAGTCATCAAATGTGACTTATGTGGCGGCGATCCAGAATGTGCAAAAGCTTGCCCAACCAGTGCAATTACATACGTGGATGCTAACTGGACCGGTTATGACAAAATGAAGCAATACGCAGCGAAAGCGATTCCAGGTCAACCAGCTAGCTAAATCCGAGTAATTATTCGTACTCGTTACAGAATTTAAGAGGAATTTGATATGTCGTGGACTAAAAAAGTATTAAGGGTCAACCTAACAGAAGGTACCTGTAAAGAAGAGCCGCTCAATATGGAGTGGGTAGAGCAGTTTTTGGGTCAACGTGGTTTGGCAACAAAGTATTTGGTTGAAGAGATGGATCCAGCGGTGGATGCACTTTCACCAGAAAATAAAATGATCTTCATCACAGGGCCATTAACTGGAACAATGGCTTCAACAGGTGGTCGTTACTCAGTTGTTACAAAAAGCCCGTTGACGGGTGGTCTGGCGTGTTCAAACTCAGGTGGGTTTTTCGGCAATGAGATGAAAAATGCCGGCTGGGATATGGTCATTGTCGAAGGGAAATCAGCAGCCCCTGTTTATTTAAACATCCAGAATGAAAAAGCGGAGCTTCTCTCTGCAGAAGGATACTGGGGTAAATCAGCCTGGGAAACGGAAGAAGGCTTAAAAGCACAGCACCAGGATCCTTTGTTAAGGGTCGCTACGATCGGTGTTTCTGGCGAGAAGGGCGTGTTGTACGCCGCGATCATTAATGATTTACATCGTGCCGCGGGTCGTTCTGGTGTTGGCACTGTTATGGGTTCTAAAAACCTCAAAGCGATCACAATTAGAGGAACAAAGGGTGTCGGTAACATTAAAGATCCTGCTCGTTTTTTCCAGGCAACTCAGGAAGCGAAGCAGGTTTTGGCCGAGAACCCTGTTACAGGTGAGGGCTTGCCAGCACTGGGCACTCAGGTTTTGATGAACGTTATCAACGAAGTGGGCGGTATGCCAACACGTAACTGGCAGGACAGCGTTTTTGAAGGTGCGGGCAAAATTTCAGGTGAAGCGATGCTTGAAGTGCGTGAGTCTGATGGCAAGGCGAACCTGACTAGGAATGGTGGTTGCTTCGCTTGTACGATTGCTTGTGGTCGAATCTCAACGATTGATCCAGAACATTTCACCGTTAAAGATAAGCCGGAATACCAGATTGCTTCAGGCGGTTTGGAGTATGAGGCAAGTTGGGCTTTGGGTTGTGATACCGGCGTTGATGACCTTGATGCGCTGACCTACGCAAACTTCCTTTGCAATGAGCAGGGAATGGATCCAATTTCTCTTGGATCAACCATTGCATCGGCAATGGAACTGTACGAAATGGGTGTGATTAGCAAAGAAGATACTGGTGGTATCGAGTTGAACTTTGGTTCTGCTGAAGCCATGGTTGCGGTTTGTGAATTGGTCGGTAAGGGTGAAGGTTTTGGCGCGATCATTGGCCAGGGCTCTAAGCGGATGTGTGAGAAATATGGGCATCCAGAACTCTCTATGACTTCAAGGGGCCAGGAGTTCCCAGCCTATGATGGCCGTGCCATCCAGGGTATCGGTTTGGGGTATGCAACCTCAAACAGGGGCGGTTGCCACCTGAGAGGTTATACGATTGCTTCTGAAGTGCTAGGGGTTCCTATTAAAACAGATCCAGCCGATGCGGATGGTAAGGCTGATCTGCTGATTGCTTTTCAGAATGCAACGGCGGCATTTGATTCAGCGGGAATCTGTATCTTTACCTCCTTTGCCTGGACATTAGAGAATGTTGCACCTCAGCTGGATGCTGCGTGTGAAGGTGACTGGACACCTGAAAGACTGGAAGAGCTGGGTGAGCGAGTCTATAACCTGGAGCGCCAGTTCAACTATGCAGCGGGTCAGTCTGGTGCTGATGATACGCTACCAGATCGCTTGACAAAAGAGGCGATTAAACAGGGCCCAATGAAAGGTCAGGTTAGTCAGTTGGCTAAAATGTTACCTGAGTATTATGCTGCTCGCGGCTGGAATGCCGATGGCACCATTCCTCAGGAAACAAAAGATCGTCTAGGCCTCTAAGCTTGGCAGGTCTAACTCGGTAGTTTAAGAAGAGCCCTACTAGTAGGGCTCTTCTTGTTTTAGCGCAAATAATTTCCACCCTTCTTCTAATGGAATAAAAATTATGCATCATGTCATTATTGGGGCTGGCCCCGCAGGTGTTGTCGCCGCAGAAAGCTTAAGAAAAGCGGATTCTTCAGCAAAAATCACGATTCTTGGTAAAGAGAGCGAGCCGCCTTACTCCAGAATGGCAATACCCTATAAATTAAAGGGAAAAATTGAAGAAGAAGGTATGTATCTTCGCCATGATCCGGAGCACTTTAAAGCTTTGGATATCGATGTCAGACAATGTAATGTCGATAAAATTAACCCCGAATCAAAAACACTCGAACTTTCTGATGGTTCGCAACAGAGTTATGACAAACTGTTAATTGCAACCGGTGCAACGCCATTAACGCCACCTGTAGAAGGGATGGAGCTGCCCGGTGTTCATAAAAGCTGGACGATGGATGATATGCGAGGCATTGAATCACTCGCCACTAAGGGGGCTAAGGTGGTACAAATTGGTGCGGGATTTATCGCCTGCACTAATATGGAAGGGATTGTTGCACGCGGTGTTGATCTGACTATTGTCGAAATGGAAGATCGTATGGTGCCGCGAATGATGGACGAGATTGCCGGCAATATGATTAAAGACTGGTGTATTAGCCAGGGGGTTAATGTGCTGACAAATGGCATGGTCACCTCAATTAAAGAGTCAACGAATAGTGCGAGTCGCTATCAGGTAACCGTTAAACAAAAAGGGGCTTCGAGTGTAGCTGAGCCTGTTGCAGAAGAAAAAGAGGGCGGTGGTTTTTTTGGTGCGATTAAAAAAGCACTATTTGGTGGTGAGCCGGAAGTGGTCGCTGCAAGGGCATCAGAAGAGATCACACTTGATGCTGATCTCGTTATTGTTGCAACGGGTGTTCGTGCGAATATTGGTTTTCTGGAAGGAACGGGTATCTCGGTCGACCAGGGAATTCTGATTAATGAACGGATGGAAACTTCCGTTGCGGATATTTATGCGGCGGGTGATTGCGCGCAAGGCAAAGACTTTAGTACAGGTGAACAAGAGGTACATGCGATTCAGCCGGTTGCTGTAGAACATGGTCGGTTTGCAGCGCAGAATATGCTAGGTCGCTCGGTTGAAAACCCCGGTAGCCTGAATATGAATGTGCTGGATGCGGTGGGCTTGATCAGTTGCTCATACGGTCTGTGGATGGGTGTTGAAGGAGGTGACTCGGTAAAGGTTGTCGAAAAAGATTTATGGCGTTACCTGAACCTGCAGTTTGATGGTGATGTGCTTGTAGGAACTACCGCGATCGGTGTGGCCCAGCACATGGGTGCCATGCGGGGGCTTATTCAAATGAGAGCCAATTTGGGTGAGTGGAAAGCGATTCTGATGGAGGAGCCGGCGCGTATTATGGAGGCTTATCTGGCTCTAACTCAAAGTGCTGTTATCAAGTAATTATTATGAAAATCACAATAAAACTGTTCGCAACCTTCGAACCCTATCTGCCTTCTAATCGTGAGGGCCATGCTGCGGAGCTGGAGCTATCGGAAAAGGCAACAATCAGCGAGGCAATTGCAAAGGTAAAAGTGCCGGATGACAAGGTTCACCTGATTCTGGTAAATGGTATCTATGTCAGCCCGGATATCAGAGCGACACACGTACTTTCTGAGAATGATGTGCTGGCTCTATGGCCGGCTGTTGCTGGTGGCTGATTTCGAGTTGAAAATATAGCGTGTCTTCAATCGATCTTAAAAAACCGAGCAAGTCACTTGAAAAGGAGCTGGGCTACTCAGTAAAAGAGTTTCTAACGACTTTAAAAAGACAAAAGATCTTTTTAGAGACGCAAATTTTTGATGATCATATTGAAATTAAATTGGTGCACGGAAAAGTTGCTCTCTTTTTTATTGAAGAGACGGAAAGGCGAATCGCCTCGATGAGGCTGCCGTTACTGAGAGTCAGGATGGAGCTTTTTTCCCTCGATGATGAGCAGGAAAAGCACTTCTTTAGGCAGTTTTTGCGTGCATTCCAAAAAGGAGGGGGTTAATGAAAGGTCATAAAATACATTGTATTTTCGATGATGGTAATTCGCTGGACTTTGACTGTAGTGCTGAAGACAGTTTGATAACGGGTGCAGAAAAACAAGGGTTATCCTTCGTTTTTGGTTGCAGACAGGGAGTTTGTGGCACCTGTAAAGTTCGCTGTACTGAAGGGAGTGTTAATCACGGAGAGCAGGCGAGCCTGGATGTATTGCCGGAAGAAGAGAGAGAGCAGGGTTATATCCTTTCCTGCGTTGCTTCACCCAGAAGTGACCTGGTTATCGAGTTTCCATACGATGCTGTTGACGTGGGTGTTGATAGCGATGCAACAAGCAGCATAGCGACAGTTCTTGGTTGCGAGCAACTTTCCACAACGGTATTTCGGTATCGATTACAGCACATGAGTGAAGAGGGTAGTCAGCCAGAAGCGCTAGAGTTTATTCCGGGCCAGTATATGGAGCTGAATATTCCAGAAAGTGACTATTGGCGTGCGTTCTCGATGTCCTCTGTGCCGGATGAGAAGGGCGAGATGGAGTTCATTATTCGGCTTCAGGATAAGGGGAAGTTTTCAAACTACCTCAGGGATGCCGTTAAAGTGGGTCAGCAGGTTAAGATGAACGGCCCTTATGGGCAATTTACTTTGGAGCCATCTAATCGAGTTCGTGCGTTTGTCGCGGGTAGTACGGGGCTCGCGCCATTGGTCTCGATGTTGAGAGGTATGGCTTTGACGAATGATAACGGCGAGGCGCATCTATTTTTTGGAATGGGTGACCCAGAAACCTTTTTTTATGAAGAGGAGCTACGGCAGCTAGAAAAAGCCATGCCCAATTTGAAGCTACACCTCTTTTTGATAAGTCCAGCGGATGATTGGTCGGGAGAGAAAGGTTCCGCTGTTGATGGCTTTCGCAAGCAGTTTGATGGAACAGGAGTCTTGCCAGATGTTTATATTTGTGGACCTGATGGCATGATTAAAGCGACAGAGCAGGTTTGTAGCGAGCTGGGTATTCCCGCCGAACAGCAGTTTAAAGAGATTTTTGTCGCAAGTGGACGAACAAAATAGAGATAAAGCAACTTTGGTGACACAAGAAAATGACCGGCTTTTTCGTTTCCTGTTTGAAGATATTGGTGTGCGGGGTGAAATGGTCTCTTTGGATGCGAGCTGGCAAGCAGCACTTTCCATGCACGATTACCCAGAGGTTGTTGCAGAGCAGTTAGGGCAAGCGCTGTCTGCTTCTTTACTGTTGTCGGCTACATTAAAATTCAAAGGCTCTTTAATCTTGCAGGTGCAAGGCGATGGGCCGATTAAGATGATGGTGGCGCAATCTACAGACCAACAAACGGTTAGAGGTTTAGCTCACTGGGATGATCCGGTTGAGCCGGGTGATCTACAGGCTTTATTTGGTGGTGGTCGGCTCGTTTTAACCATAAAACCAGATAACGGTCAGTCTTATCAGGGGATTGTTGCATTAGAGGGTGATTCGCTCGCAGCGGCCATTCAGTCCTACTTTTCCCAGTCCGAACAGCTTAATACACGTCTCTGGTTTGCCGTAGATGGTCAACGAGCAGTTGGTTTGATGATGCAAGAATTGCCAGCTAAGCACGGTGAAAAGGTCGATTGGGAGCGGGTTGAGCTGTTAGCCGAGACAATTACAGACAGAGAATTGCTGGAGCTACCTGCAACAGAGGTTATCTACCGGCTGTTTCACGAGGAAACGGTTCGGCTTTACGATCCAGAGCCTGTTTCATTCCGCTGTGGCTGCTCAAGGGAAAAGCTGGAATCAAGCCTAATCACGCTAGGCCGTAATGAGTTGTTGGTCATTCTGCAAGAGGAGGGCGCTATTGAAGTGGATTGCGATTTTTGCAATCGGCACTATCATTTTGATGCGATTGATGTGGAGCGACTGTTTGTAGGAGACAGTGTTAGCGCGCCATTGTCGCGCCACTAATCTTAAGAAAAGTAACTTTCACGCCTTGTGGTATTTTGCAAAGCGCATATCAGCAGATATAGCTCAAATCCCATCTTTTTTCTTAAAAATGAATTGGGCAGGTGTGCTGCGTTTTTATAAGGTCTATAACTTAGGAATAAAAATATGAACAGATCAATCAAGAAATGTAGTGCGGTCATTAAACAGGGCGTAATCTGTTTTGGGCTAGCAATGGTTTTTACCGCTCCTGCCAATGCGGACAAGGCATCCGCTCCAGTTTCATCACCCAAACAGGCCATTGATCATATGCATCACAAGTTGCACAATGATCAAGCCTCTTTTAAAGCAAAGGAAGTTCAGGCACTAAAAGAGCTCAATACGATAACGATTCGTGAAAATGTCAAACTGGATGAGGTGAACGCTAAAATTGACGAATTAATGGCTGCCAGAACCCAAATTATGCGCCTCCGTTATGCGCATCTAATTGAAATGCGAAAAATCCTTACCGATGATCAAAAGGTTGGCTATGACAAAGCTATATTGCAGCGTTCAGCGGTGAAATAAGGCGGCAATCAGGTCTGAGTCCCAGCTCTTCAATATTTCTGGTTGTGAAGAGCAGATTCAATGAGTGTAAAATTAGACCCCGCAAAGAGGGGTGGCAGGACAAATGGAGCGGTGCTATAAGGTTAGTAGCTTCTTTGCACAGAAAATTCTGCGAGCGTGATGAGTGCTTCTTTATAGGGTGAGTCAGGCAAGTTGTTGATTGACCTGGCAGCCATTTCAGCCTCTTCTTTTGCGCAGTTTTCAGTGTAAGCGATCGCGCCTGTTGACTTAACAATTTCAAATACTTCGTTGAAGGCTTCGCCATCTCCCTCTTTGATGGCATTTTTCAGGAAATTGGCCTGCTCAATGGAACCGTTATTAATGGCATAGATCAGCGGCAAGGTTGGTTTTCCTTCAGCCAGGTCGTCACCAATATTTTTTCCTAGCTCTTCAGCGTTGGCGGTGTAATCGAGAACATCGTCGACAAGCTGAAAAGCGGTCCCAAGGTGCATCCCATACTTGGCTAACGCTTTGATGTGTTGCTCTTCGGCTTCTGCAATGACCGCACCTAGCTCTGTAGCGGCACTAAATAGAATAGCCGTTTTGCGTTTAATTACTTCACGATAACGCGCTTCGGTTGTGTCGGGGTCGTTTACGTTAAGGAGCTGAAGAACTTCACCTTCAGCGATAGCGTTGGTTGTATGAGAGAGAATGTCCATGACGCGCATGCTTTGTACGCGAACCATCATCTCGAAAGCGCGAGAATAGAGAAAATCACCGACCAATACGCTTGCCGCGTTGCCCCAGATTGCGTTGGCAGTTTCTTTACCTCGGCGCAGGTCAGATGAATCAACAACATCATCATGAAGGAGTGTGGCGGTATGGATAAACTCGATCACAGCGGCCAGTATGTGGTGGTGAGTTCCTTTATAATTAAGAGACTCTGCTGCTAGCAGGACAAGCAATGGGCGAAGTCTCTTGCCGCCGCTATTGACGATGTACTGGCCAATCTGATTAATGAGGACGACATCAGATTTCAGTTCATGAACGATGAGCTGGTCAACAGCGCTGTTTTCCTCAGCCATAAGAGACTTAATGGAGGAAAAATCTATGTTGCTTGCTGAGTTCTGATTTGCGTTTGCCATGCTCATTTTTGATTAATTATTGCTATTTGGTTAGGTGCTTGAAATTCAAAGTGTTAATCGACATAGCAATGCTATGGATCATGCGAGAGTCTGTCAAGGATTTGAGTGGATTGGGTTGACCTTGATCAATTATTTAGTATAGAATTCACAGTTCACTTTCACTCAAGAAAATTAGCTAAACGAATCGGAGCTGAACGTAAAATGTATGCGGTAATTAAGACAGGCGGTAAACAGTACCGAGTTGAAGAGGGCGAAACCCTCAAGATTGAAAAACTTGAAAATGAGCCTGGCTCAGAAATCGAATTTGACAAGGTTTTACTTGTTCAATCAGATTCTGGTCTTGCTGTTGGTAAACCTTACCTCGAGGGTGGAAAGGTCACTGCTAAAGTTTTGTCTCAAGGTCGACTCAAAAAAGTACATATCATCAAATTTCGTAGACGTAAGCACCATATGAAGAAGATGGGGCATCGTCAGTATTATACAGAAGTGCAGATTGCTGGCATTTCAGCGGGTTAAGGAGAGGCTAGAACAATGGCACATAAGAAAGCGGGTGGTAGTACACGAAATGGTCGCGATTCCGAGTCTAAACGGCTTGGCGTAAAGCGCTATGGTGGTGAGGTTGTGAGTGCGGGGAATATCATTATTCGTCAGCGTGGAACAGCAACGCACCCTGGAGAGAATGTGGGTTGTGGGAAAGACCATACACTATTTGCACTAAAGGATGGAAAGGTTCTATTTCAAGTTAAAGGGCCTAAAAATCGCAAGTATGTGAGTGTTGTACCTAACTAATATTATTGTTGATTGTTGGGTCTATTGATCTAAATAATCTCGGTAAAAGATTAAAGCCCTGTCGAATGTCAGGGCTTTTTTTGTTTGTAGGGTTTTAAGCTAAGAAATAACGATGAAATTTGTAGACGAAGCGCAGGTGCGTGTTGAAGCTGGTGATGGTGGCAATGGCCATATGAGCTTCCGGCGCGAAAAATATATACCATTTGGTGGGCCAGATGGAGGTGATGGAGGTGATGGAGGAACGGTTTACCTTGTCGCGTCACACAATGTGAATACGTTGGTCGAATTTCGTTATCACCCTCGTTATCAGGCGGAACGTGGCCAGAGAGGGGGTGGTGCAAACTGTACTGGAAAAAAAGGGGAAGATTGCTGGGTCAAGGTACCGGTTGGAACGCTCGTTTTTGATGATGATACGGGTGAGCTGATTGGCGACATGACGGAGAATAAGCAAATATTAAAAGTTGCGCAGGGAGGATTTCATGGTTTGGGGAATGCTCGCTTCAAGAGCAGTACAAACCGTGCTCCCAGAAAGACCTCCAACGGTTCTCCTGGTGAGCAGCGCACCTTGAACCTCGAGTTAAAGCTAATCGCTGATGTTGGCTTGCTGGGTATGCCCAATGCCGGAAAGTCTAGTTTGATTCGAGTCATCTCATCGGCCAGACCAAAAGTTGCAGATTATCCATTTACGACGCTTCACCCAAATCTTGGTGTTGTGCGTGTTGATGACTTAAGAAGCTTTGTGATGGCAGATATTCCTGGTGTTATTGAGGGAGCGGCTGAAGGAGCTGGGTTGGGTCTTCAATTTCTTAAGCATCTTTCGCGTACAGGATTATTGCTCCATCTTGTCGATGTCGAGCCATATGAATCAGAAGATGATCCTGTTGCCTCCGCAGTAAAGATTATTAAAGAGATCGAAGGCTGGGATGGTGATCTTGCCTCAAAAGAGCGCTGGCTTGTCCTGAATAAGGTTGATCTGTTGCCAGATGACATGGTTGATGAATTTTGTGACGAAATTGTCGAAAAGTTAGGTTGGACAGGAAAGGTTTTTAAGATTTCAGCCCTTAAAGGGGCCGGAACAAAGCCACTTATTTACGCAATTATGGAGCACCTTGATGCGCAAAAAGTAGAAGTGGAGGAGTGATGAAAAGTCGCTCTGATTTTAAAAAGGCTAAAAGAGTTGTTGTAAAGATCGGAAGTGCACTTCTGACAGATGGCGGTCAGGGTCTGGATTATGATGCGCTTTCATCCTGGGTTGAGCAGATATCTGAGTTACAGGCGCAAGGTGTGGAGTTGCTGCTGGTTTCATCGGGTGCAGTTGCAGAAGGGATGAGTCGGCTTGGCTGGACAAAAAGGCCGAGCGCGCTTAATGAGCTTCAGGTAGCGGCCTCTGTTGGGCAGATGGGGCTTGTTGAGGCGTGGTCTACACGGTTTCAGGCGCATGGAGTTCAGTCTGCGCAGGTGCTTCTGACGCATGAAGATCTCTCTGACCGGCAGCGTTATTTAAATGCGCGTAGTGCGTTATTGGCGATGCTTGATTTGTCGGTTGTTCCGATCATTAACGAGAATGATGTGGTTGCGACGGATGAGATCCGTTTCGGGGACAACGATACACTCGCTGCGCTTGTTGCAAATATTGTTGATGCAGACCTTTTGGTGATTTTGACCGACCAGTTGGGGCTTTTTGATAGCGATCCAACAGTGAATAGTGATGCTGTTTTGATTGAAGAGATTAGTGCCGATGATGAGTCTCTGGAAGGGATGGCTGGGGCGAGTAGTCATAGCGGACTGGGTCGAGGAGGCATGGCAACAAAGATCTCTGCCGCAAGGCTGGCTTCACGCTCGGGTACGGCGACGATTATTGTTTCGGGTGCGATCGACCGTGTTATTAACAGGCTATATGAAGGGGAGTTGCTTGGGACCTTTTTGATACCCGACCTTGCGCCGCTTGATGCAAGAAAGCGTTGGCTGCTTGGGCGTTTAAGGGTGAGTGGGGAGCTTGATATTGATGAAGGTGCGGTTGCCGTCCTGAAAAAGTCAGGAAAAAGCCTGTTGGCAATTGGTGTGGTGAGTGTTAAAGGTCATTTTAAGCGGGGTGATTTGGTGCTTTTTAGGGATAAAGAGGGTGTTGTGGTTGGTCGAGGATTGGTGAATTACTCTGCAGAAGAGGTTGTCTTGATTATGCGTCAGGCGAGTTCAGAAATTGAGCGTTTGCTGGGGTATGTTGATGAGCCAGAGCTTTGCCACCGAGATAACCTGGTTGTGCTGTGATCGGTAGGCAAAAGGACACAAAAAAGGCTCGCTTTTAGCGAGCCTTTTTTGTGTCCTTTTGCTAGCAGTTAGAGTGCTTTGATGCGCCCATTCAGTCTGCTTTTTCTACGATCTGCGTTGTTTCTGTGAAGCAAGCCCTTAGTCACTGCAGAATCAAGTGCAGGCGCGGCTGATTTAAATGCTTCTGAAGCGGCTTCTTTGTCGCCTGCGTCAATGGCATAAACAACTTTCTTTACGGCAGTACGCATACTGCTGCGAAGCGTTACATTCTGTACGCGGCGTTTTTCCGCCTGACGTGCTCTTTTTCTGGCTTGTGCTGAATTTGCCAAGGTAGACCCCTAAAATTCTGTTGATTTGTGAATCGAGTATTATCGACAAGAATAGAGCCTATGTCAACTCTATCACGCAATCCTACGCGGAGGGATGAGTGCTAGTACATGTCGCAAATATGATGTTTTTCCATTTCCTCAATAGTGGGTATTTTCATCTCTGGAATCATGCCCTGCATCATTTCTCCGCATTTACGTATTTTGATAATCTCTTTATTGCCTTGAATTTCTTTGGCGAACTTTAGCGCTCGTTGCATTGCGGTATCTCGTTTTCCGGCGTTGCATAACGATTGAACTTCTTTTTCCATCAACTGAGCTCTTTCTGAGATAGATTGCAGAGTAGACTGATCAATATTTTTCATGCATTCCTGCATTTTTTCAGCCTGTTGCATCATTTGTTGCATATTTGGCTGGTTGAAATTTTGTTGGGCAAAGGTGCTAAGCGGTAAAAAGAGTAGTACGAGCAGCGTCAGTTTTTTCATTGTTTAAATCTCCTTGTTCATCGTGCAGTTGCCGAGTTTATTTTAAACTCTCAGTAATATCCTGCATTTTGCGTCCGCAATCAATCGCGAACCCAGTCTTTTAGGACGTATACTACTGCATTTTATGAGGGATGGAATTTTGAGGAGAGGACGCTGAGTAAGCAGCTGTTAAAATCGACCGCCGTGGTTAGTGCGATGACGCTGTTATCAAGACTGCTTGGTTTTGTTAGAGATGTTGTTATTGCCCGCTTTTTTGGTGCTGACTCTGGCACGGATGCTTTTTTTGTGGCATTCAAGATCCCTAACTTTTTACGGCGTCTTTTTGCTGAAGGGGCATTTTCTCAGGCCTTTATCCCCGTATTGGCGGAATACAAAGAAAAAGGGGCGGAAGAGGCTTTAAAGCTTTTCATTGATAGAACCGCGGGTACGTTAGCGCTGGTTCTTTTTTGTGTCTCAATTGTCGGGGTAGCGGCTGCCCCTGTTTTGATTATGTTGTTTGCACCCGGCTTTCAGGTGTCAGGGGGTGATTTTGATCTCTCTGTGAGTATGCTGAGACTGACCTTTCCTTACCTGTTCTTTATTTCACTGACGGCTTTTGCGGGCAGCCTGCTCAATAGCTGGGGGCGATTTGCGGTACCCGCTTTTACACCTGTATTTCTAAATCTTTGTTTGATTTCGGCTGCTATCTGGTTGGCGCCACTGATGGATGAGCCCATTATGGCGTTGGCCTGGGGTGTCTTGCTGGCGGGAATTGTCCAGCTTGCTTTTCAATTTCCGGCACTTAAACGCCTTGGGCTGTTGCCCAAACCAAAGATTGCACTATCTGATCCAGGGGTGCGGAAAATTCTTACGCTGATGCTTCCTGCCATTTTTGCCGTATCGATTACGCAGATTAATCTTTTATTGGATACATTAATTGCCTCTTTTCTGCAGCCGGGTAGCATCACCTGGCTCTATTATTCGGACCGGTTGGTCGAGTTTCCGTTAGGTATTTTTGGAATTGCCCTGGCAACGGTTATTTTGCCGAGCCTGTCAAAAGATCATGCTGTGAAAGATAGTGAATCTTTTTCAAGCTCTCTTGACTGGGGCTTGCGGTTGGTGTTGCTAATTGGTGTGCCGGCATCAATTGGACTGTTTATGTTGGGTGGGCCAATGCTGGCGACGCTGTTTCAGTACGATGCCTTTTCTGAGAATGATGTCAGAATGGCCGAGATGAGCCTTAGAGCCTTTTCTTTTGGGTTGTTGGCATTTATTTTGGTAAAAATTTTAGTGCCGGGTTACACCGCGCGACAGGATACGAAGACGCCCGTTCGTATTGGTGTTATTGCAATGGTTTCAAACATGGTAATGAACCTCATTCTGGTTTTTCCTCTAGCGCATGCAGGATTGGCATTGGCGACAGCTCTGGCCGCTTATTTGAATGCAGGATTGTTGTTGAAAGGGCTGCGTCAGCAGGGCATTTACCTGCCAGCTAAAGGCTGGGGGCTTTTTTCGGTTAAAATCACGGTGGCAAGCGTGGTGATGGCGCTGGTTCTAATGCAGGCAGAAGCGTTATCTCAGTGGCTTGAGTGGGGTGTTGGTGAGCGGGCAACGCAACTTTTATTCTGGATTGCCGTCGGCTTTTCTACCTATCTCTTTAGCCTGTTTGTCATGGGGGTGAGGCCTTCGCATCTACTCAATAAACCGAGCTCTCGCTGAGGTATAATATGTCACTTTTTATGGGCTTCAGGCGGCTATGAGGATTATTCGAGGGTTGCACAATCTGGCAGATCAGTTTGATGGCTGTGTTGCGACAATTGGCAATTTTGATGGAGTCCATTCGGGACACCGAATGGTAGTGGACAAGCTTGCCAGGAAGGGAGATTCTCTAGGGCTGCCCATTGTGGTCATAATTTTTGAGCCTCAACCGATGGAATTCTTTAGTCCCGATAAAGCACCTGCGCGGCTAACCCGGTTTCGGGAAAAGATTCGATATCTTTCAGGACTCTCTGTTGATGCGGTGCTTGTTCTGGAGTTTAACCAGCGGTTTGCAGCACTTCAGGCGGATGACTTTATCAAAAAGGTATTGGTCGAGGGCTTAAAAATAAAGCACCTGATTGTTGGAGATGACTTCCGTTTTGGTGAACAGCGCCAGGGAAACTTTTCTCTCCTGAAAAAGTATGGTCGGGCGAGCGGGTTTGGTGTGGGAAGTATGGATAGCTTTCTGATTAACAATGAGCGCGTAAGTAGCACACTCATTCGAAATGCTCTGAGTGAAGGTGAGTTAAGAAAAGCATCTGATTATCTGGGGCGGGACTACTCAATATGTGGTCGAGTTGTTCAGGGTAAAAAAATTGGCAGGTCGATTGATTTTCCGACGGCTAATATCAAGGTAAATCGAAAAAAATCACCTGTTCAGGGGGTTTTTGCCGTTAGAATGACAGGCTTGGGTGAGCGTGTGATTGATGGTGTCGCGAATGTTGGTATTAAGCCTACTCTGGAAGGCGAGAGGACAATCCTTCTTGAGGTTCACCTATTTGATTTTGACGAGGATATTTATGGGTGTCATGTTGAGGTCCACTTCGTTAAGAAGATTCGTGATGAGCAAAAATTTGACTCACTCGAGGCGTTAAAGGAACAGATTAAGAAAGATAGTGAAGTTGCCCGTTTGGTAACGGCATAAGTTAATAATTTTAAAAAGAATTTGAAGATGGATTACAAAAGTACGCTGAACCTCCCTAAGACCACCTTTCCTATGAAGGGCAACCTTGCTCAACGCGAGCCTGAAAGATTAAAGCAGTGGCAAGCGGACGATCTCTATTCGAAAATCAGGGAAACTTTCGCGGGGCGGCCAAAATTTATTCTTCATGACGGTCCACCGTACGCTAACGGTGCGATTCATATTGGTCATGCGGTTAACAAAATTCTTAAAGACATCATCATCAAGAGCAAGACTTTGAGTGGCTACGATGCCCCTTATGTTCCTGGCTGGGATTGTCATGGCCTACCGATTGAATTGATGGTCGAGAAAAAAGTGGGTAAGCCGGGCGTCAAAGTCTCGGCTGAAGAGTTTCGTAAGGCCTGTCGTCAGTTTGCATCAAAACAGGTCGACCAGCAGCGTGAAGATTTTATCCGCCTCGGTGTTTTCGGTGATTGGCAAAAGCCCTATTTGACGATGGATTTTCAGACAGAGGCCGATATCGTCAGGTCGTTAGGGAAAATTGCCTCAAAAGGACACTTGTCTAAGGGTTCAAAACCGGTTCACTGGTGTACTGATTGCGGCTCAGCTCTGGCTGAGGCAGAGGTGGAGTACGAAAATAAGCGCTCCCCAGCAATCGATGTGCGTTTCCGTGTCGCAGATGAGAAAGCGCTATTGGAGCGTTGTCAGCACGTTGAGGGGCATGATGGGGATGGTCCTATCTCCGCAGTAATCTGGACAACAACACCCTGGACGCTCCCGGCTAACCAGGCGGTTGCATTGAGCGCGAACGTTGAATACGCCATTGTTCAATGTGGTGATGAGCGTCTTATTTTGGCAGAAACGCTCCTAAAAGATGTTTTGTTACGCTCGGCGGTCGAGGATTATCGAGTCGTTGCTTACTGTAAAGGAGCAGATCTGGAAGGCATCTCTTTATTTCATCCATTTTATGATCGAGAGGTTCCAGTGATTTTGGCAGATCATGTGACGACGGAAGCGGGAACAGGTGCTGTCCATATTGCACCAGGACATGGTCAGGAAGATTATGTTGCAGGGTTGAAATACGGCCTGAAAGTTGAGAACCCTGTTGGAGATAATGGTGTTTTCCTACCGAGTACGAACCTGTTTGCTGGAGAGCATGTTTTTAACGCCAATGCCCATGTTGTAGAGGTTCTTAAGGAAAACGGGGCGCTTTTACACGAAGAGGCGATTGAGCACAGCTATCCACATTGCTGGCGTCATAAAACACCAATCATCTTTAGAGCAACACCTCAGTGGTTCATCTCGATGGATAATAACAGCCTGAGACGGCAAGCGCTGGAAGAGGTGAAGCATACTCAGTGGATCCCTGAATGGGGCCAGGCACGAATTGAGGGAATGATAGAGGGTCGGCCTGACTGGTGTATTTCCCGGCAGAGAACCTGGGGTGTTCCCATTGCACTTTTTATTCATAAAGAGACAGCAGAGCTACACCCGGATAGTGAGGCACTGATAGAAAAAGTTGCCCAGTTGATTGAGGAGCGGGGTATCGATGCCTGGTTTGATCTTGATCCAGAAGCATTACTGGGGGATGAAGCGGGGAACTACTCAAAAGTAACCGATACACTAGATGTCTGGTTTGATTCGGGGGTGACACATGCTTCTGTTTTACAAAGACGAGAAGCGCTGACTTTTCCTGCCGATCTCTACCTTGAAGGCTCGGATCAGCATAGAGGCTGGTTTCAATCATCATTGTTGACCTCAGTCGCGATGAACGAAACAGCCCCCTATAAAGCCGTTTTGACGCACGGTTTTACCGTTGATGCAAAGGGCAAGAAAATGTCCAAATCTAAAGGTAATGTGGTCGCGCCCCAGAAAGTAATTAAAAATATTGGCGCAGACGTGCTGAGGTTGTGGGTTGCTGCAACCGATTACCGCGGGGAGATGACTGTTTCGGATGAGATTTTAAAACGGACAGCGGATGGTTATCGGCGCTTGCGGAATACAGCGCGTTATCTACTGTCAAATTTAAACGGATTTGATCCGGAACAACACCTTGTTGAGCCAGAAGCGATGTTGCCGCTAGACCGTTGGGCGGTTGATCGCGCTTTTGTTTTACAGAAAGAACTGATTGATGATTATGAGCAGTATCTATTTCTGCCTATTTTCCAGAAAATTCACCACTTCTGTGCAGTCGATATGGGTGGTTTTTATCTGGATATTATTAAAGACAGGCAGTACACACTGCCGGAAAATAGTGCTGCACGACGCTCGGCACAAACAGCGATGTATCATATTCTTGAGGCACTTGTTCGCTGGCTAGCGCCTATATTGGCGTTTACAGCGGAGGAACTATGGGCGCATATGCCAGGTAAAAGGGCTGATTCGGTCTTTCTGGTGACATGGGGTGAGGCGCCATTGGTTCTTGATGACGCTGAAGAGCTGAATAGAGACTTCTGGGAGACGCTCCTGTCTGTGCGTGAAATGGTCAGTAAAGAGCTCGAAGGGCTGCGAGAGCAAGGCACTATTGGTTCAGCTCTGGATGCAGAGGTTCAGCTCTACTGCGAACCATCTCTGTACGGGAAAATAGCTGTTCTGAACGAAGAGTTGCGTTTTATTCTGATTACCTCTGATGCCTCAATCCTGGCGATTGAAGAGGCACCTGAAGGGGCGATTAAAACTGATCTTGAGGGGCTGAGTCTGGTTGTTTCCGGCTCAGATAAGGTTAAATGTGTACGTTGTTGGCATCGACGGCCAGATGTGGGTGAGCATAAAGAGCACCCTGAACTGTGTGGTCGTTGTGTTGAAAATATCGAGGGTGATGGCGAAACTCGCCATTACGCCTAAAGCTAATTTAGTCAGGGAAGAGGCGTGTTAAGGTTTTTATCTATATCAGTTATTGTTCTGTTATTGGATCAGGCAACGAAGCTATGGGTTGATGGTTCGATGAAGCTATATCAAACCATCGAGCTGAATTCTTTTGTTCAGCTGACCTATCTCAGAAATACAGGCGCTGCTTTTAGTTTTCTAAGTGATGCGGGTGGCTGGCAACGCTGGTTTTTTGTTGGGTTGGCGTTGATTGTGACGGTTGTTTTAACCGTTTGGGTTTCCCGATTACCTGCAAATAGCAAGTGGCTGGCTATTTCGTTGACACTGATCCTAGGTGGGGCGTTAGGTAATGTGATCGACCGAATTGCCTACGGCTATGTGATCGACTTTATCGACGTTTTTTATCAGGATTGGCACTGGCCTGCATTTAATATTGCTGACTCCGCCATCTGTATCGGTGTGGTGATGATGCTTCTGGACAGCTTTAGGAAAGAGCCTGACTCAAGTCGCTAGATCAGCTAAAAATTGATCAAATAGCTGGCAGAGTTGAGGGAGCTGCTCTGTTAACCGGTGGTCACCATCTATCAGGTGCAGTGTGGCTTTGTGTTGTTGAGAAAAGTGAATTGCCTTCTCGACAGGGACAACTTCATCTTGCCAGCCATGTATCGTTAAAATGGCTCTTGCATGAGGGGTCGGGTTTTGGTTGCTATAACCGGGAAGATAAAAAGCGGGGGCGAGTAAAAATAGTCCATCTGGCTGAATGACTTCCGATGCAACCGTCGAGACATAACTGCCCAT
>QNFJ01000016.1 GCA_003646305.1 Gammaproteobacteria bacterium
CAAACGGCAGAACATTATCTGAAGTACGAGCAACCTAAGATGGTTGAGGGTGACCTGCTGGCTGATGAACCGATCGCAACGCCTGTCTGGAAGAAAATGTGGCAGGCAAAAACAGTTGAGATTATTTTCCTTGTGATCGCGCTATTTATTCTCTCTATTATTTTCTTCTTCCAGCAGTGGCTGGTTAAGCGACCCAAGCTGACTGAGCAGGTTCGTATCGGCTATTTAATCTTTATTTTGGTCGGTGTGGGTTGGTATGCCAATGCACAGCTCTCTGTGGTCAATATTCTTGCGGCACTGAATGCGTTAGTCACTGGGTTTGATTGGGGCTACTTTTTGATGGAGCCGCTGCTATTCATTCTTTGGGGTTCTGTCGCGGTGGCGCTGCTATTTTGGGGAAGAGGGCCTTACTGTGGATGGCTCTGCCCTTTCGGTGCCTTACAAGAGTTGACGAATAAAATAGCTAAACGACTCAAAGTGCCTCAATGGACGGTTCCTTGGGGGCTGCATGAGCGTCTTTGGCCCATCAAATATATGATTTTCTTGGGGCTGTTTGGAGTTTCACTCCATTCACTAGGTTTTGCAGAAGAGCTAGCAGAGGTGGAGCCTTTTAAAACCGCCATTATTCTTAACTTTATTCGTGAATGGCCTTTTGTGATTTTTGCACTGCTGATGTTGGCGGGTGGCCTTTTTGTAGAGCGATTCTACTGCCGCTATCTCTGTCCGTTAGGTGCTGCGCTGGCCATCCCGGGTAAGTTGCGCATGTTTGAGTGGCTTAAACGCTATAAAGAGTGTGGTAAGCCCTGTCAGATTTGTGCCAATGAATGCATGGTTCAAGCGATTCATCCAGAGGGCAATATCAATGTGAATGAGTGTCTCTATTGTCTACATTGCCATGTTCTCTATTCCGACCACCACAAATGTCCAGTGATGATTAAGAAACATGCAAAGCAAACCCGGTTTAGCAGTTCAGCAGGGGCTAAAGGAAAGATTGGGGGCATAGAGATTGTTGAAGAAAAAGTGAGCAGTAAGATTTAATTGTAGAAGTAAGTCATATTTTTTAGATGTTAATAATATTTTAAAATCAAAACTAAGGGGTTAGTGATGAGTAAAAAGATAGAAGATAAAAAACAAGAAGAAGGCATTACACGCCGAGATTTATTGGGCGGAACAGCATCCGCAGCTGCATTGGCAGGTGTAGGTGGTTTAATTGCAGGTGGGTCGTTAATGTCGAGTAATGCGATGGCCGCAGATGGTTCAAATCACGCCAATGTGGCACCGGGTGATTTGGATGATTACTACGGCTTTTGGAGTAGTGGTCAGGCGGGTGAGCTGCGTATTCTGGGTATTCCGTCGATGCGTGAATTGATGCGTGTACCAGTTTTTAATCGCTGTAGTGCCAGTGGTTGGGGACAAACCAATGAAAGCCGCAAGATCCTGACCGAAGGGTTATTGCCAGAAACGAAGAAGTTTCTCGAAACACGCGGTGGTGTTTGGGATAACGGTGATCTTCATCACCCACATATGTCATTTACCGATGGAACCTACGATGGTCGCTATCTGTTTATGAATGATAAGGCCAACACCCGTGTTGCGAGAGTCCGTTGTGATGTGATGAAGTGCGACAAGATCATCGAGATCCCTAACGCATCAGATATTCATGGTCTGCGCCCACAAAAGTACCCTCGTACAGGGTATGTTTTTGCCAATGGTGAGCATCGTGTGCCGATTCCTAATGATGGGTCAATTCTTGATGAGCCAGAAAAGTATCATGCTATTTTCACCGCGATTGATGGCGATGAGATGGAGGTTAAATGGCAGGTGATGGTGGATGGCAACCTCGATAACTGTGATGCAGATTATCAAGGGCTGTATGCCTTCTCAACTTGCTATAACAGTGAAGAGGGCGTCAATCTTGCCGAGATGACTGCTAACGAGCAGGATTGGGCGGTTGTTTTTGATATTAAACGGATTGAGGCAGCGGTTAAGAGCGGTGATTTCAAACGTATCAATGGTGTACCGGTTATTGATGGTCGTAAAGGATCTAAATATACACGCTACATTCCTGTTTCAAACAGCCCACACGGTTGTAATGCGGCACCTGATGGCCACCATATTGTTATTAATGGCAAGCTCTCTCCAACAGTATCGGTTATTGATGTCAGAAAGCTTCCTGACCTGTTTAATGACAAAATCAAACCACGTGACGCGATTGTTGCCGAGCCTGAATTGGGTCTAGGGCCTTTGCATACGGCGTTTGATAATAAAGGCAACTGCTTCACGACTTTGTTCCTAGACAGTCAGGCGGTTAAGTGGAACCTTAATAAAGCGATTGAAGCCTATCAAGGTAAAGATGTTGATCCGATTATCGACAAGATTGATGTTCACTATCAGCCAGGTCATAACCATACCTCAATGGGTGAAACCAAAGAGGCCGATGGCAAATGGCTAATTTCGCTTAACAAGTTCTCTAAAGATCGCTTCTTAAATGTAGGGCCGCTGAAGCCTGAAAATGAGCAGTTGATTGATATTAGTGGCGAGAAAATGAAGTTGGTGCATGATGGCCCTACCTTTGCAGAGCCGCATGATGTGATCATCGTCCGTGCAGATATTGTCAACCCACGCTCTACTTGGGACTCAAAGGATAGAATGTGGGAAGTTGCGAGGCAACAGGCTAAGAAAGATGGCTTTGAGCTGGGAACGGACTCTAAAATTATCCGTGATGGCAATAAAGTTCGTGTTTATATGTGGTCAATCGCTCCAAATTTCAGCATGGAGAAATTCACTGTTAAGCAGGGTGATGAAGTGACGGTTTATGTCAGTAACCGTGACATGATTGATGATTTGACTCATGGCTTCACCATCGCGAACTACGGTATTGCTATGGAAATTGGGCCACAAGCCACCTCTTCGGTCACTTTTACAGCAGACCGTCCTGGGGTTCACTGGTTCTATTGCCAGTGGTTCTGTCATGCTCTACACATGGAAATGCGTGGCCGTATGCTGGTTGAGCCTGCCTAATTTGTTGGTGATTAGCTTTAACTTGAAAAAGAGGAGAGCCCTTTACGGGGTTCTCCTCTTTTTTATCTTTAGTCCGGTTATTTGGGCTAAGCAGATTTTGGTACAGCCGGGACAGGGGAGTCTCGCTGAGGCAATCGCAATGGCTGATGAAGGAGATGAGTTGCTGCTCAAGGCAGGTCACTACTTCGGTCGAGTGGTTATCGACAAGACACTCACGCTTCAGGGAGAAGGTGAGGCGATTATTGATGGAGAAGGAGAGGGGCGCGTTATCACCGTTGCTGCTGAGAATAGCCAAATTTTAGGGCTGACAGTGGTTAATTCGGGTGATCGTCTTTCGGTAGAAGATAGCGGAATCTATATTACAAAAGCGGGGGCGGGTGCATTGGTGGCCGGCAATCGTTTAGAAAAGAACCTGATTGGTATTTATCTGAAAGGCTCTAAAAATGTTGTTGTTAGAGATAACCTAATTATCGGTAGCGACAACCGGCACGTTAATGAACGGGGGAATGGAGTCCAAATCTGGAATGCACCCGGCTCACTGATTGAAAGCAACACCATTAGGCAAGGGCGAGATGGCATTTTTGTCACCACCAGCCATCACAATATTTTTCGTAACAATGACATACAGGGAGTGCGTTACGCGATTCATTATATGTACACAAACAGTAGTGAAGTGGCAGGAAACCTCTCTAAGAACAACAAAATTGGCTACGCACTGATGTTTTCAGACCGGCTGAATGTACACGATAACCGCTCGGTTAACGATAAAGAGCGCGGCCTGCTGCTTAACTTCGTCAATGGCTCAACGATTGAGAGAAATCGTGTTGAGCAGTGCGCAGGGAAATGCCTCTTCTTTTATAATGCCAACCGGAATACTTTTATGGATAACTACTTTGAAGGCTGTTCGATTGGTATCCATTTCACCGCCGGCTCAGAAAAGAACAAAATATCAGGAAATGCCTTTGTGAATAACAAAGCACAGGTTAAATATGTTGGCACACGTCATATAGAGTGGTCGTATCAACAGCGGGGTAATTACTGGAGCGATAATATGTCGTTCGACCTGAATAATGACGGCATTGCTGATCAGCCGTATAAACCGAATGATTTAGTCGATCAGATTTTATGGGCGCACCCCCTGGCAAAACTGCTGTTAAATAGCCCGGCATTACAGGTTATGCGTTGGGCGCAGTCGGCATTTCCCGGTTTACATCCCGGGGGCATAAAAGATAGTGCACCACTGATGAGAATTCCTCTCTGGATGGAAGAGGCGCATGGTTGATTCAAGTCTTATTACGGTTACTAACGTTGTTAAGCGTTACCGATCAGAAACGGTTCTAAAAGGGATCGACCTGAATATTGGTGCGGGTGAATGTGTTGTTTTGGTCGGCCATAACGGTGCGGGTAAAACAACCCTGATGAAACTGATTCTGGGGCTGATCAAGCCAACAGAAGGGGCAATTTCAGTATTGGGGTTTGATCCGAGTAAAGACCGCGCCAGGCTTTTGAGAAAAGGGCTGGGATACTTGCCGGAGCGAGTTGCCTTTTACGAATCGATGACGGGGCTTGAGGTGTTGCGTTTTTATGCGAGGCTAAAATCAGAACCCATTGCGGGATGCGATGAGATTCTGGAAAGTGTTGGTCTGTTTGATGCGAAAGAGAGGCCGGTTCAGACCTATTCAAAAGGGATGAAGCAGCGGTTAGGGCTCGCTCAGGCGTTGTTGGGTGATCCGCAGTTTCTACTCCTGGATGAGCCAACGAGTGGTTTAGATCCGGTCGTAAGGCGACAGGTTTACGATCTGATTAATAGAAAGTGTGCTGAAGGGAAAACAGCGATTATTTCATCGCACTCTCTGAATGAAGTCGAATCCCAGGCTGATCATGTCGTCATTATGAATGAAGGTGAGGTGATCGTGAGTGGCAGCATGGAGAGTTTATACGAACAGTCGGGACTGCCAACCATCATTACCTTATCGGTACAGGAAGAAAATAAAGACCGGGTGCTTGAGCAGATTAACGGGCTGACAAGCAGCATTTCAGTGAAAGATTCGAAGATAGAAATAAGCTGTAGTCAGAAAGATAAAATGACGGTTCTTCAAGCGGTTATGAGCCTGGATAATGGTGTTGATGATATTCAAATAAGCGCGCCGAAACTGGATGATATCTACCTTCATTTTATTCCTAATAAAGTAGTGGCAAGTGAGCGAGAGGAGGAGACGCGGGCATGAATGCAATTCTCACTTTAGCAGGTAAAGAGTTAAAAGATGGATTGCGGAACCGTTGGATCATCTCTATTTTTCTGCTGTTGGGCAGTCTCGCGCTATTGTTGTTATTGGTGAGTTCCGCCCCAGGTGGGACGGTTAAGGTAAGTAGCCTGAATGTTGGTGTCGTCAATCTAACCAGCCTGACGGTCTACCTATTGCCATTGATCGCCCTGATGCTCTCATTTGATGCACTGATCGGTGAATTTGAACGAGGAACGATGCTTTTACTTTTGACTTATCCTTTAGCACGCTGGCAAATCGTTATGGGTAAGTTTGTCGGCCATCTGCTCATTTTAATGATTGCACTTGTGCTGGGTTATGGTGGAGCGGCTCTAATCAGCCTGCTGATAACCGATGGTGGCAGTGAAGGGTGGGAAAATTACCTGTTGATGATGACCAGCTCTTTGATGCTGGGGGCGGTTTTTCTAGTGGTTGGTTATCTGGTGAGTATCCTGGCGCGAGAGCGTTCTGCCGCGATTGGCCTTGCTATCGGGGTCTGGCTATTTTTTGTTGTGTTGTATGATCTGGCTTTGCTGGGCGCGTTATTGGTGGATAAGGAGCAGCTGATTAGCCAGGAGCTGTTCTCTTTTCTGATGCTAATCAACCCAACCGACCTTTATCGAGTTTTTAATATGAGCTCGATCACCGGGAGTGGAGAAATTAGTCATATAGTCGGAGCAATAGGCACAGAGTCACTCAGTCCTATTGTGTTGATAAGCACTTGCCTGGGCTGGTTGCTCATTCCATTTATGGTTGTGATTGGGCTATTTCAGCGTCGTGAGGTCTAAGGAATCTCTGAAAAACTATTGCGCTTGCAAATACGGCGTTTACCCTCAAGGGGCACCTGTAAAAAGGGCTCAAAATGCTCATTTACCCACGTAAACTCGGCTTTGGCTCCTGCGTTACTCTACCTCCTTCATCCATGGAGTCGTGCGATTTTTCTCTAATTTTTGCCTTGTCTTTGCTTCGCTAATGACGTTTTTCAGAGATTCCCTAAAGATGATTGAGTCTAAAGAGGGTCATCGATCTTCAGCAGTTCAACATCAAAAACCAGCACAGAGCCAGGCGGAATCGTATGGGTTGACTCTTCTCCATAACCAAGCTGGCTGGGAATAAACAGCTGGGCCTTTTCCCCGGCCACCATTAGTTTCAGCCCCTCTTGCCATCCGGTAATAACCTGGTTCAGACGAAAAGAAAGGGGTTCGCCCCGCTCTATTGAGCTATCGAACATCGTACCGTCAATGAGGGTACCCTGATAATGTACGGTTACTTTACTTGTAACAGTGGGATGTTTTGTTCCGTGCCCTTTTTTGAGAAGGCGGTATTGCAGCCCCGAATCAGTCGTTTTAATCCCCTCTTTTTGACCGTTGACGGCTAAAAACTGGCTGCCTTTAGCCCGGTTCTCGGTGGCTATTTTGTTATCAGTCGAAGAGATCCAGAAAAAGGTGGCAAGCAGAGCAGCGGCGGCAATTAAAACAAAAGCTTTTGGCATGGCTATTCGTTGATTCCAAGTAATTCCACATCAAAAGTCAATACAGAACCGGGTGCGATTGAGCCCGCTGCGCGATTGCCGTAGCCAAGATTACTGGGTATAAAGAGCCGTCTTTTTTCACCAACAACCATCAGTTGTAATCCCTCTGTCCAGCCTTTAATCACCTGGTTCAGGCCAAATGAGATGGGCTCCCCCCGGTTTACCGAGCTATCGAAAACGGTGCCGTCAATAAGGGTGCCGTGATAATGCACTTTTACCTTATCAGAGGCCTTTGGATGTATGGAGCCGGTTCCCTCATTAAGAATAAGATATTGTAGTCCAGAAGTGGTGGTGATGACGCCTTCAACTTGAGCGTTGGCGGTTAAAAATTCGGTTCCCTTTTCCTGGTTCTCGCTGGCAGCCTTTCGGTTATTTGAAGCATTCCAGAGGAAGAGGGCAACTAGTCCGGTGATGGCAACGATAGCAATGATTTTTAACACAATAGGTTCCTGTTAGGGTGGCTTGGGAAGATGGGAGTTCATCATAGAGCAAAAAGTATTGTCTATCATGAGGTTATTTCATAGTATTCCTGCAAACAGTGTGTTGGGTCAATATCCTGGTTATTTTAAGCTTATCAGGAGGTTTGGCGTGCTAGTAAATATAATAAGAGGGGAGGGTCGCTTCGATGATTAACTTTAAAGGTAGAATATCGGGGGTTAGTGAGACACTAATC
This sequence comes from Gammaproteobacteria bacterium, assembly GCA_003646305.1. Taxonomy (GTDB): domain Bacteria; phylum Pseudomonadota; class Gammaproteobacteria; order Methylococcales; family UBA2780; genus UBA2780. The sequence continues at coordinate 7,490 of QNFJ01000016.1, forward strand.
AGACTATTTATCTTGTTAATTGCGGGTTCTGCAATAATAGGACTGTTTATGGGAGAAGATGAGGAATCTGAACGACCTGAGGGGCTTATTCAGATTCTGCCATACACGCTTCAGGGTGATTTTTATAGCGATGCCGATGAGAGCAAGGAGTGGCGTGTAGAGTTTATTCTGCCTTCTGAATTACAAAGCGATGGGCAAGCTATTTGTGAGGACTTTGTGGGAAGCAAGCAATACTTGGCACTAACGTCGATTGAGCCGCATAGTCAGAATGGCACGACACGCTTTGCACCCGTCTGGATCCGTGAAGACTTGCGAGCGGTAGCTAGTGGGCGTTACCGATGTGATTTAAATGCCAATGGAACCAATATTCCCTGGCAAGTGCCGCAAGCTGAGCTTGATGAAATCAATTTCAGGAACAGAAACAGGATGCCACTCTAGCCGCGTTGACGGTATAGGGGTATGGGTTTTGTTACTTTGGTACTAGTTCAATACGATAAGCTGCATGGCAGGCGACACAGTTTTGCATCAGGGTAGAAAGCTGGCCCAATGCATGGTTGCCATCACCCAATTGTTCAGCATCCGCGGCTAGTTCATCAAATTTAGTGTGTGTATCCATTCCCATTCGTTTGAATGGCATCGGAAGTTTGCCCATTAATGTGCCTGGTACAGCCTGTTGTGCTGCGTGTCCCACTGCACGAGCACTGGTAGCAACCGTTTCCAAATCGTCATTGGTTATAGCGGCGGTTATTTGCTGAGCGGTTGCCAAAAAAGCTCTCATTTCAGAGAGGACAAGCGCTCTCTCCCCTTCATCAAGCAATATGGCTGTGCGGCCATCACTGCTCTGCTCAACAGCTCCTTGAAACATAAATTTGTACACGCCACCACCAATGAGCAGCAATAAAATAACAACGATCGCCCAGCATGATTTACACATGATTTTTCCTTGAAGAGGTTATTAATGACTTCATTATAAGCATTTTATTATATTCCATGAATGCTGTGTGATTATTTGTGTCAAATGGGCTGTTTGAATAGATGATAGGTATACTTAATAATTGGTAATTTGCTCTGGTTCAGGCTTGGGGCATCATCGATCTCTTGTGGAAAAATAAAATGGCCACCGAAAGAAAACTTTATTACATACATGATCCAATGTGTAGCTGGTGTTGGGCTTTTCGACCAGTTTGGGAGCAGATTGTTAAGCAGCTCCCCGCATCAATCACCGTTCAGAACCTATTAGGCGGCCTGGCGCCAGATAGCGATGAGCCGATGCCGCTCAAAATGCAAAATCAGATTAAAGGGTTTTGGCAAGTGATAGAAAAGCGTGTTCCGGGTACAGCCTTTAATTATGATTTCTGGACAAAGTGTTCTCCTCGCCGGTCAACCTGGCCAGCCTGTCGAGCGGTTATCGCCGCACGTAAAGAGGATGTTAAATTTGAAGAACCGATGATATTGGCGATTCAAAAAGCCTATTATCTGGAAGCCAGGAACCCATCAGATGATGTTGTTTTAAGTGAACTTGCTGAGTTACTCGGAATGGACCGAGGCCTGTTTTTACTCGACCTAAATAGCGCTGAAACGCAAAAGCAACTTGTTTCTGAAATCCAGTACTCACAAAAAATAGGTGCGCGGGGTTTCCCTGGCCTTATTCTGGTGCAGGATGACCATCCCCAGCTAATCGACTTTGATTACAACGATCCTCAGCTAGTTTTAGCGCAGTTACGATAAATTCCTTTTAAAGTTTGAATTGCATCCCGTTTTTTTTCATGCTAAAAAAGCCTTACAATTTTTCTGGTAATAGCTTGAGCTGTTGTCACTTAGAAGAGTAAAAACGATAGAGCGGCACTAATGCCGGCAATTTGAGTGACCAAGTTTTATCTGTAATTAAATGATCTTACAGAAGGAGAGGAGAGATGGGATTTTTAGAGAAAAATTTTGGTTCAAAATATAACAGGCGTCTGCCGTATACCTTTGAAGCGAGAATTAATGTACTAGAAGATGATGAAACACTTCAAACACATCTTTATGCTGATTCATTTTGTGCGTTAACAAATCGGCTTAAAAAACAATTACAAGACCCAAAACAGGTGGAAATATACGAAGTTTTTCATGATAGGGAGGGAAAGGTTCCTGAGGAGAGCTATATGTCTGATGAAGGGCGTTGGGAGCCAAGAATGAAACTTTGTAGCTCACTTTGTGGCCGTTACCGTGATCCAGATGTTGAGCCAGAGTGCGAGTTTGGTGATAGGGAACGAGATCTGGTTCGCTTTTGATGAGTGCATCTAAACAGTTGTCATAGCATTCACGCTGTATACAATAAGGCCCTCACTACCAATAGGTGGTGAGGGCCTTTTATTTTGTGGAGAGATATAGCATGAGTGCAATTACTGAAACAATGTCCGCTGACCATAAGCGCTGTGATGAGCTTTTCGCAGCAGCCGAAACTGCAGTCTCAGAATCTGACTGGGATTTGGCTAATCAGGCATTGAATGATTTTATTGCAGGCATGAACCATCATTTTAAAATGGAAGAAGAAGTAATGTTTCCGGCATTCGAGAGCGCCACCGGCATGACCATGGGGCCAACTCAGATGATGCGTTCTGAGCATGAGCAGATGCGTGAGTTGTTTACTGACCTGGAGGCGGGAGCCGCTGAAAAGGATGTGGATGAGGTGTTGGGCCTTTGCGAAACTTTATTGATGATCATGCAGCAGCACAATGTTAAAGAGGAACAGATGCTTTATCGGATGGCGGACGAGGTATTGCCGGGAGCGGAAGTCGTGAGTGAGATGCAGGCACTTTAGCAAGCATGGAGCACCCTCTGGATGTCAGCCAGCTAGAGCCACCAGAACCGATGGAGCGGATCCTGGGAAAACTTGATGAGTTGAAGGCGGGAGACTTTTTATCTGTAACGCATCGCCGAGAGCCTTTTCCCTTGTATCCACTTATAGAACAAGATGGTTTTCGTTGGCGTTGTATTGAAGAGAGCCCAGCCCTGTTTCGAATTTATATCTGGCGAGTGCATGACCTCCGTGCAGAACAATTAATTCCCTGAATAACGGTATTTTTTTATGCTGAGCAGTGCGACTCTTTCACTCGATCAAGCGCCGCCTATTTCGGTTCCTTTTCGGTTTTTTCTAACAGCGCCATTGTTTGCGGCGCTCGCTGGATTATTGCTAATTTATTACGGTGAAACACTGTTTGTTTCACGTTGGATGCCGGGCACGTTAGCGCTTGTTCACCTTCTTACTATTGGGTTTCTGGCAATGGTGATGTGTGGTGCGATGATGCAAATGCTGCCGGTCCTGGCCGGTGTTTCTGTTCCTAATGTGCTCACCGTCCCATCTATCATCCACCTTCTTTTGGTTGTGGGAACCGGCTCTTTAGTTGCAGGCTTTCTCTATACTGATTCGAATGTCTTCATCTTTGCGATGGTTACGTTAGGAGGTGGTTTTGGTCTGTTTATTCTGCTGATTACCGTGACGTTGTTACGCGTTAAAGTGAAAAATAGAACCGTTAAAACCATGTGGTTGGCACTTTTTTCGCTTTTAGTGACCGTTATCTTGGGACTATTACTTGTGCAGTCACTGATCTCACCCGTTGATGGTTTACAGGTGGCATTGATAACCAACCTTCACCTAACTTGGGGGCTGTTAGGCTGGGTTGGGCTGTTGGTGATTGGCGTTGCCTTTCAGGTTGTACCGATGTTTCAGATAACGCCAGAATATTCTCAGAATACCCAGCGGCTCTTACCCGTAGCACTGTTATTTTTATTGCTTTCCTGGAGTATCGGGGCGTTATACCAGACGAGCTTAGTTACAATATTAGCTGAACTGCTTTTGATGATGGGTTATCTATTGTTTGCCTTTAATACGTTGAGACTGCAGGCGCAGAGAAAGCGAAAGGTGAGTGATATAACGCTGCTTTTTTGGCGAGTGGGTATGGTGTCGACCACAGTCGCTGCTGGATTGTTCGTTCTGAATCATTTTTCCTCAGAACTTATACCTCAATCAAAGATGGTTTTTTTGATGGGGAGCCTTTTTATTATCGCCTTTGGGCTTTCAGTCGTGAATGGCATGCTTTATAAGATCGTTCCCTTTTTAAGCTGGTTTCATTTGCAGCAACGTAACCTCGCGTTGCCTCGTGAAAAACGGGTGAAATTACCCAATATGAAAACAGCCTTGCCCGACCGCATTGCACGAAAGCAGTTAATTGCCCATCTCATCATGTTGGCGCTGTTGTTTGGTGCAATTTTTTGGCCACAATGGTTTGCACGGCTGGCTGGTGTGGCGCTGTTTATTTCCTCAATGATGCTTTGGTGGAATCTGGTTATAGTGACAAAATCTTACCGAGCCTACGCTCTAAAATTACGGCGGAGAGCTACTGATGCTTGATGAGTTACTGTCTGTTGTTGATGAGGGGGATCGTGTCATTGGTCAGATGGGCCGAGGCGAGATCCACCGGTTAGGCTTGCGCCATCGTTCAGTCCATCTGTTGGTTTTTAATCAGGCTGGAGAGTTGTTACTACAAAAGCGCTCGATGACAAAAGATAGCTGTCCCGGTTACTGGGATAGCTCGGCGGCAGGCCATGTTGAGGCAGGAGAGTCGTATGATCAATGTGTGATGCGGGAGGTGACCGAAGAGCTGGGAGTAGTGCTTAAAGAGTTGCCGAGTGAGATATGTAAATTGTCCCCGTCAAAAGATAATGGCATGGAATTCTGCCAAGCCTATCAAGTAGTTTATGAAGGTCCCTTCATACCAGAAGAGGGTGAAGTGGATGAGCTGTGCTGGTTTAGCGCAGATGAATTAGCCACTTGGCTGGGGGAAGGAGGAGATAATTTGACCCGTTCGGTGAAAATGATACTTGCTCAGCTCAAGAAATAGAGGGGCTTTTTCTTAATCGCCCCTTTTTTAAAGGGGGCGAAGTTAGAGTCTTTAGCTATTTTGAAGCGTCCTTAACCAGCTAATCTCATCAGCCCAGTTTTCAGGTTCGGGGGTTTCCAGAACCATCGGAATATTGTCGAAGTGACTACTTTGCATGATGTGTTCAAATACCGCTGTTCCCAAAAAACCATCATCTCTAAGTGTGGCGTGGCGGTCAACGTGACTTCCTAGTTCTTTTCGCGAGCCATTGAGGTGCATTCCGCGTAAGAATTCAAAACCAACAAGGCGGTTAAATTCGGCAAAGGTTTCTTCACAGCCTTCTGGTGTGCTCAGGTCATATCCGGCAGCAAAGGTGTGACAGGTGTCGATACAGATGCCAACACGAGACTTGTCTTCAACTTGCTCGATAATGTCGGCCAACTGCTCAAAGCGAAAGCCGAGATTAGTCCCTTGCCCAGCTGTGTTCTCAATAACAGCAACAACGCCTTCGGTTTGGTCGAGCGAGCGATTAATGGAGTTTGCAATTCGGCTTAAGCAGCTAGCTTCATCAATTTTCTTTAGGTGGCTACCAGGGTGGAAGTTGAGCAGTTTAAGGCCAAGTTGATGGCAACGTTGAAGTTCATCGATAAACGCGGTGACCGATTTTTCAATTCCCTCGGATTCAGGGTGGCCCAGATTAATCAGGTAGCTATCGTGAGGCAGTATTTGATCAGCAGAAAAACCGAACTCCGTACAGTTGCTTTTAAACGCGCTGATTTGGGTGTCGGTTAATGGTTTAGCCTTCCACTGTCGCTGACTTTTAGTGAACAGTGCAAAGGCATTTGCGCCAATTTTGTGGGCATTAATGGGCGCATTCTCTACCCCACCTGCTGCGCTGACATGAGCGCCGATAAATTTCATCTTGCCGCCTTAGCTGTAAAGACAGAGGTAGGCAGATTCAATATCGGCCTTAACGAGAAATGTCTGATTGGCTTCAACCGAGAAATTTTCTCCCTGTTTATAAGTTGTCCAGCCAGATGCATTTGGGAGCTTCACGGTCAGGCTGCCGCTGACAACAGTCATCTTCTCATCCTGACTGGTGCCAAATTCGTATTCACCTTTTGCCATTACGCCAACGGTGGCGGGTAGTGTCTCGGTCTGGAAAGCAATGGACTTGACCTGTCCGTCAAAGTATTCATTTGTTTTGAACATTGGTTGAATTTTCAGCCAGTTGAAAGAGGCGTGCATTATGCCATGAGCAATTAGAGATGTCCTGAAAAGCAGCGTATTTAACGGATCGTGATTCTGGTCACAGAATTCAGCGGGCGACCATCTATGCTTGTTATCAACAGCAATTGAAGCTGAGTTGGGTTGCTTTTTGGCCCAAATAAAACTTATAAAAAGCCGGGAGGCAAAGATGTGCATGAAGCTTGGTCCAGATGAATTTGAAACGGTGAAATCGTTAATGTCGATGACGTTATTTGCCATCATTTCAGACTGCCTGGATATTGATATAACTGAGATTAATGAGAACGATCTGATGTGTCGTGATTTAGGGATGAGTCAAGCAAAGGAATATGACATCCAACAACTCATAGCCGATATCTACGATGACCTTGAAGTTGATTTTTCGAGAGTCACGACGGTTCAGTCTTTACTTGATCAAGTCCTCACCGATCAGTTTTCACCCATCGATAGGGTGATTCATTAATCTTCCAGCCGGAAACCAATTTTAAGTGTGACCTGATAATGGCCAACGGTGCCATCAACGATATGTCCGCGAGTTTCAATTACTTCGAACCAACCTAAGTTCTTAACATTTTCCGATGCCTTAGCGATGGCATTTTTGATGGCGGCATCGCTGCTTTCTGGTGATGAACCGACAACTTCGATTAGTTTATAAACGTGTTCTGACATGGCTTTCCTCGTTCTTTTTTCTAGATTGAAGTTTATGCTAACCCTTTCTGCTAAAGGTTTCTAGCGCTACGGCTTGTATAGACGATGACTCCGAGCTAGTTCATAGGTAAGCTCTCTGTTTCTAACTAATTTAGCGTAGAGCTTAATGGACTCACTCGATATTTTCCTCAAAGAGCTTGGCGGCGTTGTCTGGGGGCCGGTTACTCTGTTTTTCCTGTTTGGTGTCGGGCTTTACCTGACAGTAGGACTCAAGCTGCTTCCATGGCGCTCTGTTGGGCGCGCATTCGGGCTTTTATGGGCAGGGCGCGATTCATCTGGAAAGGGAGATATAACCCCGTTTCAGGCGTTAATGACGGCACTTTCAGCGACGATCGGGACGGGCAATATTGCCGGTGTGGCAACTGCTATTTTTCTGGGTGGGCCCGGTGCTATCTTCTGGATGTGGATTACTGCATTGTTCGGAATGGCAACGAAGTATGCAGAAGCGGTGCTCGCGATCAAATATCGAGAGGTTGATTCACTTGGTCGTTATGTGGGTGGCCCGATGTACTACATTCGGAAAGGGATGGGTGAAAAATGGAAATGGCTTGCTTTTCTTTTTGCACTGTTTGGAACACTCGCCTCTTTCGGTATCGGTAATATGGTTCAGGCAAACTCGGTTGCCGATGCAGTTCATTCAGTTTTTGGTATTTCTGGCGAGGTAACAGGGCTAGTGATGATGGTGCTGACGGGCATTGTCATTATTGGTGGCATTGGCCGTATCGCACAGGTGGCGGCAAAACTTGTTCCTTTTATGGCGATAGCCTACGTGATTTGCGCTGTGATTATTATTCTAATCCACTTTACAGAAATTCCCGCAGCGCTTGAGCTCATTGTCTCAAGTGCTTTTAATGGGGCAGCGGCCAGCGGAGGATTTGCTGGTGCAGCAGTTTGGGCGGCTATTCGCTTTGGTGTGGCGAGGGGGGTCTTTTCCAATGAAGCAGGTCTTGGTAGTGCGCCTATTGCACACGCGGCAGCGAAAACAGATGATCCCGTTCAACAGGGAATGATCGCCATGCTTGGGACATTTATCGATACGCTGATTATCTGCACCATGACGGCACTGGTGATTATTCTGACGGGTGCCTGGACAAGTGGGGAGAATGGCGCACCACTTTCAGCGCTTGCATTTGGGAGCGGGTTGCCCGGAGGCGAGTACATTGTCACCTTTGGGCTGATTGTCTTTGCTTTTACGACCATCCTGGGCTGGAGCTATTACGGGGAACGCTGTGCAGAGTATATTTTTGGTGTGGCAGCCATAAAACCCTATCGATTACTTTGGTTGTTGGCCATTCCTCTAGGTGCAATGGGAAAGCTAGGATTGATCTGGACGCTTGCTGATGTGATGAATGGTTTGATGGCGTTACCTAATCTGATTGCTCTGGTGGTGCTGAGTCCGGTTGTTTTCCGAGTGACTAAAGAGGTGATGGAGAAAAATAGGTGAGTTTAAACCTGGGGAAATTTAGAGAGCAACTTTTACAAAAAGAAAGGGAGCTCCGAAGCGACATTAAGGCTGGTGAAGAGGCGTGCAAAACGGTTGAACTTGATCAAACACGTGTCGGGCGAATTAGCAGAATGGATGCGCTGCAATCACAAGCCATGTCTCAGGCTGCTAACCACAGGTGGGAGCAGGAATTGAAAAGAATCGCTGCCGCACTGAACAGAATCGATGAAGATGATTACGGTTACTGTCTTCGCTGCGATGAACTTATTGTAAGTGGGCGGCTGGAGATTGATCCAGCCGCTACACTCTGCGTCAAATGTGCTCGCTAGTTGAGAAAATCGTTAGCCTGGAGCGGCAGGGAAGTTATTCATCTCTTCGTCTATTTTGACCCATGATGGTGCGGATTCACACCAGATATTGGCGTCGGGTTTAAATTCGGAGGGGTCATCTAGCGTACCCGCTTTAACAATCACAAGACTAGGATAGGCCCCGGCAGTATTATAGAGATTGGAGCCACAGTTAGGGCAAAAATAGCTGTTTAATGGAGTGCCACTTCCACCAGTTGTAACGTAACAGCTAAGCTCTCCACTTGTTGAGAAGGACTCTTCCGGGATCAGAATATTGGATGAATAAGTTGAGCCCGATGCTTTTTGGCAAAAGGTGCAGTGACAGAGAGCCTTCATAATAGGTTCTGCATTACTGCTATAACGGGCTTTTCCACACAGGCAGCCACCTTCAACTTTAGCCATTATTATTCTCCTCTCAGATAGGTAAGGCATTACTTATACTCTTCTATTGTAGCGCTAACAATAGGTTGCTCAGGTGTGAGATGAAAAGTGTAATGCTTCGCGGCATGCAGAGCGCACCAAAACAATGCAAAGAAAGGTAGTGAGTTATTGGGGTTGTTTAGCCAACCCTTTCGGTCAATCAAGCGGGACGGTTGACTGGACGGCAAGAGGCCTGTTTGAGGGGAAGGCTGTACCCTGTTAAATAGGCAGATTGCCCAGATCTATTTTTGACTCACAAAGCACCACTCTGGTGCGCGGTGTTATTTTATGTCATCCTGATGCCTGTTTGGTCGGTAATCTGGGCCAAGTTCGGTATGAGCCTTTTAGCACTAACAACTTGTTCTAGCGGTTATTATTAATTTTTTGGCAGAGAGATGAGAAGAAAACCTTATTTAGCCACTAGTGGCCTATTTATTGCACCGTAGCTCGTATGGTAAAAGTGAGTTCAATTTCCCAGTACCAGCGTATTCTGGAGAACCTTAGTGATGCGGTACTCTATTTTGATCAGTCAAAAATGCTCTCCTATATCAATTCTGCGGGAGAAATATTACTGGGGGTGAGCAGCCGCCAGGTGCAGGGTCAATCGGTTGATAAAATCATCCAGTGTGTGAAAGGAACACTCGTAAAGGAGATAGAGCGGGCGCTTGAAAGTGGTACTTCGCTGGTGGAGAGGAACTTGGAGCTGGTTTCAACAGGCGGTCAGTGTGTGACAGTGGATTGCTCTATCACCCCAATTTATGAGGGTAACAACCCAAATGCAGTCTTGCTGGAGTTGCAGCAGGTCGACCGCCACCTGCAAATTTCCAAGGAGTCACAGCTTATATTGCAGCAGAGTGCCTTAAAAATTTTAGTGAAAGGGTTAGCGCATGAGATTAAAAACCCTTTGGGTGGGCTCCGTGGGGCAGCTCAGTTGCTTGAGCAAGAGCTTGAGGATGATTCTTTAAAAGAATACACGCAGATTATTATTGAAGAGGCCGACAGGTTGAAGAACCTGATGGATCGAATGCTGGGGCCTAACGCACTGCCTAAAAATAAGAAGATGAATATCCATGGTGTTCTTGAGCGAGTTCGTCTCGTCGTTCAGGCAGAGGTTTCCGCGGATGTTCATATTAGCCGAGATTATGACCCAAGCATCCCCGATGTTTACGCAGATAAAGACCAGCTTATTCAGGCTTTTTTGAATATTGTTCGGAATGCGGCACAAGCTGTGGGGGAGAAAGGGGAGATCAAAATCAAGACGAGAATTGACCGAAAAATCACTATTGGAAGCAGGCAAAACCGGCTTGTTGCCAAGATTGATATTATTGATAACGGTCCAGGAGTGAAAAAAGAGATGCAGGAGCAAATTTTTTACCCGATGGTAACGGGAAGGGCGGAGGGGACAGGCTTAGGGCTTTCTATCTCCCAGTCCATTATCAACCGTTACGATGGATTAATTGAATATACGAGAGAAGGGGGCTGCACCCTGTTTTCGGTTTACCTTCCTTTGGAGACAGGGCATGGCTGAGCAAAACAAAGTTTGGGTTGTTGATGATGATCGAGCAATCCGTTGGGTGTTGGAAAAATCACTAGAGAAGGCCGCAATGAATGTGAGGTGCTTCAGTGATGCCTCTGAGCTACTAAAAATGCTTGAGAAAGAGCAGCCGGATGCAATTGTTTCAGATATTCGCATGCCCTCTATGGATGGTTTTGAGCTCCTGAAGCGGATTCAGGAGGCATATCCTGCGCTTCCAGTCATTATCATGACGGCACACTCTGATCTGGATAGTGCTGTTTCGGCCTTTCATGGTGGGGCTTTCGAGTACCTGCCTAAACCCTTTGATGTAAATGAAGCGGTTGCAGTGATTGAGCGTGCCTGTAATTTTGGTCGCAGCCAGCGGGAGGAAAAGAGCGAGCCGGCGGAAGAACTCGCTGAGCCGGTTCAGGAGATTATAGGCGAGGCACCTTCTATGCAGGAGGTTTTTCGAGCGATTGGACGGCTAGCGCGCTCGCACATCACCGTTTTAATAAATGGTGAGTCAGGAACCGGTAAAGAGCTGGTTGCACAGGCATTGCATCGGCATAGTCCTAGAGTTAAACAACCATTTATCGCACTTAATATGGCGGC
>QNFJ01000017.1 GCA_003646305.1 Gammaproteobacteria bacterium
AGTGCCAAGGCATTTCGGCGCTGTATTGACCCTATAGAGCCAGCCATAACCATAAAAAGCGCACAAAAGAAGGCAATCAGCCTTCCTATGTTGTAGGCCAATACGTGCAACCCAAATTCCACACGCACTTTTTCTATGCCTTTGCGTCGAAAACGATTTAAATTTTGGTTTCCTCGTAGCACTGAAAATACCGGTTCCACCCAAGCCTGACGACAACTAAAGCGCTTCTTGGCTTGCTTTTGTTCCATCACCCGACGCAATGCTTCTTTCCATTCATCGTGTGGATAACGCTTGATCTTTCTGCCCGCTTTCGCCTTTGTACACCGATCTCGTTGTGTACAGGCTGTGCAGGCTGTCGTGCCATAGACTCGATATCCAGAGTTATTCGTATTGCCTTGGTAAGTCCACTCTAGTTCCAACCGCTGTCCCGCTGGGCAGTAGTAGCTATCGCGTTGCTCATCATACTCAAATTGTCCCTTGGTATATTGCTTGTTTGAGGCTTTGCCTTCTCCAGGAACTTTACCCTCTGGACATAACAGGTTGATGTCTCGCTCAAGGGCTTCTTTTAAAATATCATGACTACAGTAACCGGCATCTAATAGCAGTTCTTCAACTGGATCACCGCTCACTGCTTGGCTTTGGTCAAGCATATCAGGCATAACGCGGGTCTCTGATGAGGCATCCACTGCCTGCGCTAGGATAACGCGCTGATCATTGACGAGGACAGAGGGTTTATAACTGGGTCCACTACCTCGTCCACGTTTGAGTTTTTGTAACATGGCATCTGCCTCTTGTGAGCTAATGCACAGATGCTCTGTGGTTTGTCCTTTGGCACGCCGCTTGTCGATGCGTTCTTGCATCCTGTCGGCAGTGTGGGTGGCTTTTTCCAAGCGTTGTTGCTCTGTTTTGCCTTCGGGTTGTTTTATCGCTTCTTTACGTGCCGCCTCCAGTGCTTGCTGTACGGCTTCTTCTTTGAGCAGTTGGTAGTGGGAACAAGCGGCTTCAATCACAGTACCATCACCCGCCACACTTTGACCTTGGCTTTTTGTAGTGCCCAGGATACTGGCGGTGACTTCTTTGAAGAGCTGATCGGTGATGGCATTTTGATGACGGCAGATAAACTTGCCAATCACGGAGTGATCGGGGGCAATACCGCCGGTGATCCACCAGCAACCCACATCGGTACGTGCAAATTGTTCCAGTTGGCGCAGTGAGGTGATGCCTTTTTGGATGCCGTATAAAATCAGCCCCATCATGGGGGCTGGAGCATAAGGTGGACGCCCTGTATTGGCATACTCACTCTCTAGTGCTTGCCAGTCTTGTGCGAGTAACAGTTTACGAATGATAAAGGGTGCTTTTATCTTGGCCTTTTTCAGATAAGTACTCAGTTTTTCCTGTCCAATGAAGATCTCTTCTGGATTGGGGCTATCAAATACACGGGTGGGTATTGGCGATGATGGAGTTGGAGCCGTTGTTGCAGGCTCTGGCGCCGGCGCTGATTCAAATAAGCCTATCTGGGGGCTGCGATCTATGTTGATCTTGGGGCGCTTGATCATGGTGTAGATTTTGTGTGAGTGGCTACTGGTGGCATTATAACAAAGCCGTAGAGAATGATGGGGTTTTGCGACACCCTCTAAATGGGGAAGGGGCTAAAAGCAGTAGGGTCGGACTCGATTGATCGGAAAAATTCTCCTCAGTCCCTTTTTTTAACAATCAAGGGGTCAAGCCAGCTTGATTTGGCAATAATTTCTTTTTTTGGGGTGGGGCTAATAAATTGACGATAATGATGATGAAGGTGTAATATACACCGTATGGCATTTAAGGGTAAAAATATTTATTTTTCACAAGAGAAAAATATACAGATTAAAAAGCAACGAGGGATTGGCTTTGAAGATGTATTGCTTGCAATTGAAATGGGGGGAGTATTGGATGACTTGTCTCATCCGAATAAAGATAAATACCCAAACCAATCAATACTAGTCATTCTGATTACAGTGAAAAACTATGTCTATATTGTGCCTTATGTAGAAGATGATGAGAGCCTGTTTTTTAAAACAATTATCCCGTCACGTAAAATGAATCAGCGCTATAACAAAGGTGAAAATTGATGACAACTGATAATTTAGATAAGTTTGAGCAGGATATTTTAAATAGCGTGGATAACGGTGAATGGAAAAGTAAAGGGAATATTCAGCAAAGACGCATTGAATTGCAAAATTTTTTGAAAAACGAGAAGAAAAAAGCAATTTCAATTAGACTTCCTGAAAATGATCTTTATGAGCTGAAAAGGAAAGGGTTAGAGAATGGCATTCCTTACCAGAACATTATTCAGATGCTGGTACACCAATACACCGCGAACAAAATACACTTTGATTAATCAAAAAATCGAGAGGTCGATCAGCTTTAAAGAATAGGACTATCGCTTTGCATTGAGTGTCGCTAATCTATGATCCCAGTCTAAAATTTTTTGATCCGCTGTGCATAAGCTCGCTGCCGATTTTATTGCAGTTGCTACAATCATGCGATCAGCTGGGTCACCATGAAAGTCTGCTAACTGGGTAGATTCAATCGCAACATCCCCTGCCACAGCGATTTCTTGTAGCCCATGCTTCATCAAGTTTGATCGCCATTCTGAAATGCTACACTCCATTGTTACGCGACCTTTTTCGCTCAACATGGCAACTTCCCAAAAACTAATTGCAGAAACAAACAATTCATTTTCTTTAAGGGCTTTATCAATAAGACTTAGACTTTCCGTGCCTAGCTTGCTATTGCCCTCTGATAGCCATACCAACGCATGGGTATCAAGTAAGATCATAATTCGGCTTCCCACTGGCTATCATCAGCTTCAATTAGGTCATCAGAACTATGAATGCGAGCTTTATCTAAACCAAATAGTGACGGCACCTGTTTTTTATATGGCAATAGTCTTGAGACCGGTTTGCCATTTTTAGTAATGATAATTTCTTCATTTGTTTCATTAACGAGATCCATCAAATGTAAGCACTTTGCTTTGAACTCCGATGCTTTAATTATCTGCATAATATTTCCTTAAATATGACCATGGTTACGATTATAGTCATGCTATATCAGAAATCAACAGGGTTAGGCTCGGCCGATCGTAAAAATCCCCTTCAGCCCCCTTTTTCTAAGCGGGAAGCTCGATTAGCTTCGATTTCTCAGGTGAATCCTCTATTGATGCCATGCATTTTCTAGCGGTATACATCCTGATGCGTGCCGACATTGACCAATGTGATTGCATTGTCAGAAATCATCAATTCAATGGTAAGACGGTAACTGACGTTAATAGAGATAGAATGGAGTCCCGACAACTTACCCTGCAATGAATGCAAGCGCAGTGATGGGTGGTGAGGGTTTTTCTCAAGTAGCATCAATGTTTTTCGATACTGCTCTTTTAACTCAGGGTGCTGTTTAGCAAATCGCTTGGCTCGCTTTAAATAACTTTCGGCATAAAGGAGGTTAAAACTCATGAACTAAAAATCTCATCAACATGCTCATCAATACTTTTTTTGCTGACCCTACCTGAAGATACATCTTGCTTTACTTCAAGCAATGCAGCTTCTAGCTCTATTTCACGCAGGGAGTGATATTGCTCAATCTTCATAACTACATAGCGTTCTTTGCCTCGGACGGTAATGACTGCTTCTGGCTGCTCTTTTAATGCTTTTTCAAGGCAGGAAATACCCTTTGTTTTAATATCGTTTGCTGTAATCATGATAATGCTCGCTCTGAATAGTGCGATTTACTATACGCTTAATCGTATTAAGTGTTCAAGGGAAGATCAATAGCAATATCAATGAGATCAGACTCAATTGATCCGAGTGAAGACCCACCTTCGAGAGAGGGTTACTCTATCCCAAACTTCTTTAACCGATAGCGTAGCGCCCGAAAAGTGATGCCAAGCTGTTTTGCTGCGGCGGTTTTGTTCCAGCGAGTTTTCTCGAGTGCCTCGACGATGGCTTTCTTCTCAACTTCTTCCATATAGTTTTCAAACCCAGCGGGAGTCGGTGCCTCTTGTTGTGCGGTTTCCGCTTCAATGGGTTTTTCTAGGGGCGCTGAGGGGGTGGCTAGTGGTGCAGAGATGTTTAGGTCTTCTGGCTCAATAAGGTTATTTTCACAGAGGGTAATGGCCCGTTCTAGGAGGTTTTCGAGTTCACGGATATTTCCGGGAAAGTGATGGTTATGGAGTGTTTGTTGGGCAGCGTCAGAGAGTTCAGGCAACGTGAGCTGCATTTGTTGTGCGAGCTTTCTGAGAATATGGTCGACCAGTTGGGCCAGGTCGCCATGCCGTTCTCTGAGTGGGGGGACTTTTAGCTCAATCACATTAACTCGGTAATAGAGATCTTGGCGGAAAGTCCCTTCGGTGACCATTTTGTTGAGGTTTTTATGCGTGGCGCTGAGTATGCGTGTATCAACGGGGATTTCATGCTGTCCTCCGACGGGTCGAACGGTCTTCTCCTGAATCGCTCTGAGGAGTTTAACCTGTAGGGGGAGCGGTAGTTCGCCGATTTCGTCAAGGAAAAGTGTTCCCCCTTCTGCGGCCTGGAAAAAGCCATCTTTGTCGGCGACTGCACCGGAGAAGCTGCCTTTCTTGTGGCCAAAAAATTCACTCTCCATTAGTTCACCCGGGATGGCGCCACAGTTGACCGCGATAAAAGGCTTGTCTGAGCGCGGTCCCTTCTGGTGGAGGAGGCGGGCGACCAGCTCTTTGCCAGTACCCGATTCACCACTTATATAGATAGGGGCCTGACTACGAGACAGTTTGACAATTTTAGAGCGAATTTCACGCATAGGGGGAGATTCCCCGAGTAACTGGTCGCGAGATCGGCGCTCTTTTCCGGGCAGGGGGATTGATAGTTTGAGTGCGGACTCAACAAGGTTTCTGAGGAGTTTTAGATCAACAGGCTTAGAGACAAAATCAAAGGCCCCTTTTTTGAGTGCTTCGACAGCAATTTCCATACTGCCATGTGCGGTAATCACTGCGACAGGTAGCTCTGGGTGGGTTTTCTGGATTTTTTCAACAAGATCAAGACCATCTCCATCGGGCAGGCGCATATCGGTCAGGCAAAGATCGAAGCGAAACTGGCTTAATAGTGTTGTTGCCTCTTTTAGATTTAAGGCTTTTTGGCAGTCGATTTCCATTCTTGAGAGTGTCATTTCAAGAAGTTCAAGAATATCGGGTTCATCATCAACAATCAGGGCAAGAGGGTTCTTCATTTTCAGGAATTGAGAGGGATAGTGAGGCGGAAAAAGCCATTCATTTCGGGCTTTGTTGGCTTTTTGTATTCAAGTTGGGCCTGATTTAGTTCGGCGAGCTCTTTGGATAGATAAAGGCCCAGCCCAGTACCGCTACTAGAGGTGGTGAAAAAAGGTTCAAAGAGTTGAGGGATTGCATCGGATCCAATGTCGGGGCCGGGGTCAATAATGTCTACGAAAGCGTTTCTTCTCTCGCTGTCTGAGGTCAGGCGTAGTCTTATGCTTGGATTGTCGGGGGTGGTTTGTCCATGTTTGAGCGCATTCGTACAAAGGTTATCCATAATTTGTTTGAGGTGGCCACCATCGACATTGGCATTTAAAGGCTGTTTTTCTAGTTGGCAGGAAACAGTGTCGCTGGGAAGAGGGTTTTCAGATTGAAAATCTTGGGCGAACTTTTCCAGCCAGCTTTGCAGGTTCAGTTCTTCTTTTTGTGTGGCATCACGCCGTGAAATCTGCAAGATCGTGTTGATAACGCCATTCAGCCGTATTGTGTTGTCGTTAATAATTTCGGTCAGTCGAACATCGCTTTTGGGGAGTGATGGCGATTCTGTGAGAAGCTGGCTCGCATGGCTGATTGCACCTAAAGGGTTGCGGATTTCATGCGCAATACTGGCGGTGAGTCGGCCTAATGAGGCCAGTTTGATTTGTTGAGCACGTTGGGCAAGCAGTGCATTGTCTTCGATAAAGATGATATCCCCAGCACCCCTTGTGTTGTTGAGGCGATTGAATTGAATTTGCTGGTTACTTTTGAGTGTTATGGGCTGGGAGTGAGGTTGTTTTAGCCAGTCCTGGTAAGCGCTATCGAGTTCGGCAGAGATTTGATTAAGCGCACAATGCTCAACAAGCTGGCTGGATTGTAATAGTCGTTTGGCGGACTCATTTATCATACGAACAACCCGGTTGCTATCGACTACAATGATTCCTGATTGTAGTTGCTGAATGATGTACTTGTTGAGTTGCTCGAGGTTGGCAAGATCGATTCCCTGCTTTTCAACAATTAACTGACTTTGTTCTGCGCGAGAACCCAGTATCTGTGCGAGCAAGGCGATGGCAAAGAAAGCCATACCGAGCATGCCTGTGTAGCTAAAGGCGCTGCTAGCAGACAGGCCAACAATTGCGGAGTAACCCTGCTCAACCAGAATAGCGATACTGGCAATCGCAGCAAAAAGCAGCGAGCAACGTCCACCAATTAGAGAGCCACCAGCGGTGACGGAGACAATAAGCAGCATGCCGATACCACTTGTGACGCCACCACTGGCGTGCATAAGCAATGTGATTGCGATGATATCGATAAATAGCTGAACAAAGGGATGAGGGTTATAGCTAGGGGATTTGGTGAAAATAAAGGGTGCCTGTATAACGCCAAGCAGTAGATATAGGGTGCTGATTATGCCGAACAAATTAGGTGCGAAGAGACCTAAAAATGAAGGGCCAATATTGGTGAAAAAAAGCAGACAGAAACCAAAGCCGAGTAGTAACCGGTAAAGATGAAAAAGTTGTAAAGACTGCCAGGCCTGCTTTTCAGGGATTAGGTAATTTTTTGAAAAAGGGCAAGGCTGAACCAGGTTAGTCATTGGCGTGCTCTTTTGAGCAGAAAAAATGGTTGTCCCGCTGGATAGCTTCTTTTTCAGGAATGACTAGCCCACACTGCTGACAACGAACGGTATCAATATTTGTGCCGCGTTGAGTGTGTTGCTTCTTCTTGGGGGCTCGACCTAGATAAAAACGGATAATCAGCAAAACTATCCAGATGGCGGCAAGAAAAATTATAAAGCGTAGGCCCATATTCTGTTTTCAAGTGAAATTTATACCTGTTTCGACTAGAATACGTAAGATTTTGTTCTAATCCAAGTGCAAAATCTGGCTCGGCTAAGCTAGTTGGGTGAAAAAGGTTTCTCGGGTAGCGACTAAGGTTGCGTTGGTTTCGAGAATTTGTCTCAAATAGCAAATCATTGCGATGGGCAATCCTCAATCGCAAGAGGCGCTTCAGTTTATATAGGTGTGGGGATCTAATGAATCTGCATGAATATCAGTCAAAGCAGTTGTTTGTTCAATATGGCATTCCAGTTCCAAATGGTAAGTCAGCGCGTTCCAAAAAAGAGGCAATTGATGCCGCAAAGGAATTAGGCGGTGGTCGTTGGGTTGTTAAAGCTCAAGTCCACGCGGGTGGACGTGGAAAAGTCGGTGGTGTAAAACTCGTCGAAACATTGGATGATGTTGGCGAAGTGACTAAGAATATGCTCGGTACCCGTTTGGTCACTAAGCAGACAGGCAGTGCCGGTTTACCGATCGACGTGGTAATCGTTGAAGAAGTTAAGCCGATTGTTCGTGAGCTTTATTTAAGTGCGCTTGTTGACCGCGCAACACGCCGCGTAATGTTCATGGCCTCTTCTGAAGGGGGAATGGATATTGAAGAGGTGGCTGAAAGCACACCTGAAAAGATTCTAATTGAAACGGTTGATCCAGTTGCTGGTTTGCAGCCTTTTCAGTGCCGCAATATCGCTTTCGCGATGAACCTTGAAGGTAAGCAGGTTGGCCAATTGGTCAAGATGATGAGTGGCATTTATAAGCTATTTGTCGAGAAAGATTGCAGCCAGATCGAAATTAACCCTCTAATCACCAATGATGAAGGTGATTTGATCGCATTGGATGCGAAAATCAATTTCGATGAGAACGCGTTGTTCAGACATACTGATATTGTTGACATGCGTGATCCTTCACAGGAAGATCCAAAAGAACATGCGGCGGCTCAGCATGACCTTAACTACATCACTTTAGATGGCAATATTGGCTGTATGGTTAATGGTGCAGGTTTAGCGATGGCGACAATGGATTTGGTTCAGCTGAATGGCGGAAAGCCCGCTAACTTCCTCGATGTGGGTGGTGGCGCAACGGCTGAGCGTGTTGCAGAAGCGTTCAAACTAATTCTTTCTGACGGTAGCGTTAAAGCGGTATTGGTTAATATCTTTGGTGGCATCGTGCGTTGTAACTTGATTGCCGAAGGGATTATTGATGCGGTTAAGCAGGTTGGCGTAGAAGTGCCTGTGGTTGTTCGTCTTGAAGGTACCAATGCAGAGGCGGGGCGTGAGCTGCTGTCTAATTCTGGCCTTGATATTGTTGCTGCAGATGACTTGGCCACAGCGGCTAAACAGGTTGTCGCTCTTGCAAAGGGGGAATAAGAGATGAGCATATTAATTAATAAAAACACTAAAGTCCTTTGTCAGGGTTTTACCGGTAAGCAAGGTACTTTTCATTCAGAGCAGGCGATTGCTTATGGCACGCAGCTTGTGGGTGGTGTTACGCCGGGTCGTGGCGGTCAAAAACATCTTGATCGTCCAGTTTTCGATACCGTTGCTGACGCGGTTGAAGGAACCGGTGCCGATGCAACAATGATTTATGTGCCACCTCCCTTTGCAGCTGATGCCATTCTGGAAGCGGCGGCAGCCGGTATCAAGGTGATTGCCTGTATTACGGAAGGCATTCCTGTTTTGGATATGCTTAAGGTTAAAGCAGCACTTGAAGCTTATGATGATATTAATCTGATTGGCCCTAACTGCCCCGGTTTAATTACACCAGGCGAATGTAAAATCGGCATTATGCCGGGTTTTATTCATAAGCCAGGTTGTGTTGGCGTTGTTTCTCGTTCAGGAACACTAACCTATGAAGCGGTTCACCAGACAACGGTTACTGGCCTTGGTCAAAGTACTTGCGTTGGTATTGGTGGTGATCCAATCCACGGCATGAGCTTTATCGATGTCTTGGCTGAGTTCCAAGAAGATGACCAGACTCGTGGCATCATCATGGTGGGTGAAATCGGTGGCACAGCTGAAGAAGAAGCGGCTGAGTTCATCAAAGAAAACGTCACCAAGCCGGTTGTCAGCTTTATTGCCGGTACGACAGCGCCTCCAGGAAAACGGATGGGTCATGCCGGTGCGATCGTCAGCGGTGGTCAAGGCACAGCTGAGAGCAAGTTTGAAGCACTGGAAAGCGCCGGTGTTTCGATTGTTCGTGCACCGACTGATCTGGGTGTGAAGATTCAGGAACGCCTAGCGTAAGACTATCAGTTTGTAGTTTTACCTGCTTTTGTAAGTGAAAGAGCCGCAGAATCTGGTGTGAGAGGTATCTCAAATTACCAGTTTTGCGGCTTTTTTGTGGTTGCTTCTTTTTCTGTTTTTATAGATTAATGATGAAAAAACTCCATTTAGCCATTGCACAGTTCAACCCGACGGTTGGAGATGTTGAGGGTAATTTACAACGTATTTTAAAGCAGTCGATTGAGGCAAGAGATCGGTTGAAAGCCGATCTAGTTGTTTTTCCTGAACTCTCTTTAACCGGTTATCCACCGGAAGATCTTCTGCTGCGCCCTGATTTCATTAGACGGGTAGGTGACTGTATGCACGAACTAACCACCAGCCTGAGCGGAATTGATTGTGTGGTCGGTTATCCGGAGTCTGAAGCGGGCCTTTTATATAATAGTGCCGCAGTGATTCGAGATGGAGAGGTTGTCGCCAATTACCGGAAACAAAGACTACCAAATTATGGTGTTTTTGATGAAAAACGCTATTTTTCAGAAGGTGATCGGTTGGTTAACTTTGATGTTAAAGGCGTGCAGGTTGGCCTAACCATTTGCGAAGATGTTTGGCAGGCAGGGGTTGTTGAAGAGACGGTTGCAGCGGGTGCAAAGCTGATTGTTAATCTGAATGCCTCTCCTTTCCATAGTGGAAAACAAAAGCACCGTGAGGCGGTGCTTCGCGAACGAATTAAGGAGACAAAAACAGCGATTGTTTATGTTAATCAGGAAGGCGGACAGGATGAACTGGTCTTTGATGGCTCTTCATTTGTGATGAATTGTCACGGAGAGGTTGTTTATCGCGCGGAACCATTTAAAGAGCAGTTGGCGTTAATTGAGTTTGAGTGTGGTGAGGTGGTTGAGCCGACTAAATCTAACATAGCGACTGAGCATGATGCGGTTGAAACGGTTTATCAGGCGTTAGTGTGTGGCATTCGTGATTATGTGGGGAAAAATGGCTTCAAGGGCGCGGTTTTGGGGCTTTCTGGTGGAATTGATTCGGCATTAACCCTGGCGCTGGCGGTTGATGCGCTGGGTGCGGATGCAGTGGAAGTGTTGATGATGCCCTCTCGCTATACCGCTTCGATGAGTAATGATGATGCTGAAGAAGAGGCGCGACTACTTAATGTTAAGCACTTTAGCATCCCCATTGAGCCGGCGTTTAAAACTTTTCTGAAGATGCTGGAAGCACCTTTTAAGGGGCTTGCTGCTGATACGACTGAAGAGAATATACAGGCGCGTTGTCGTGGTATCTTGTTGATGGCGCTCTCGAACAAGAGTGGAAAGATTCTCTTAACAACGGGCAATAAAAGTGAAATGAGTGTCGGATATGCGACTCTTTATGGTGATATGGCAGGTGGTTTCGCACCACTAAAAGATGTCCCAAAAATGTTGGTTTTTGAGCTGTCACGTTATCGGAACAGCCTTTCGGAGGTGATTCCTGAGCGGGTGATTACACGCCCCCCATCGGCAGAGTTGGCAGCTGATCAAAAGGATGAAGATAGCTTGCCCCCTTATCCCGTTCTGGATGCAATTTTGGCTCGTTATGTTGAACAGGATCAGTCAGTTCAGGAGATTATTGACGCAGGATTTGATTCTGAGCAGGTGAGAAAGGTGGTTGGATTGGTCGATCGTAATGAATACAAGCGGCGGCAAGCGCCTCCAGGCGTGAAGATAACAGCGAGAGCTTATGGGCGAGATCGGCGTTATCCGATGACATCGGGGTTTCGATCAAAGTGATCTTTTAATCTTTATCCAGCTCAAAGAATTCCAGTACTTGATGCGATAGCGTCTCTTCGCTTTGAGGTTTGCCGGTATCAGGTAGGCCATCGGCATAATTGATTTGATAGACGCGTCGAGCGTCCGAGGCTAGGCCATCCATGCCTAGTTCCTCATAGGCATGGATCATGATTTCCAGTGCTTCGGGAATTGCTGTTGTTTTCTGATATTTCTCCACCACATAGTTGCCTCGGTTGGCTGCGGCCAAAAAGGCTTTGCGTTTGATGTAATAGCGAGCAGCGTGAACCTCATATTTAGCCAGGTTGTTGCGGAGAGCGATCATCCGCTGGCGAGCATCATGTGCATATTCACTGTCGGGGTACTTTGTGACCAGTTTTGAGAAGTCAGCAAACGCGTGGCGCGCACTGCCTGGATCGCGCTGCGAAGAGTCTGTCGGGATAAAACGTTCAAGAAATCCGATGCCGCGGTTATAATTAACAAGGCCTCTAAGATAAAGTGCGTAGGCGACATGGGGGTCGCTAGGATGAAGTCGAATATAGCGATCTACAGCAGCGATAGCTGATTCGGGTTCATCGTATTTATAGTAGGCAAAGGCAATTTCGAGTTGCGCCTGGTTAGCGTATTTTCCGAATGGATAGCGCGCCTCGAGCTTTTCGTAAAGTTCAATTGCGTTTCTGTAGTCTTCGTCATCAAGAGCCGTTTTGGCCTCTTTGTAAAAATGCTCTGCCGACCATCCACTGTGTGGGTCTTTGTCACCCGTGCTGGCACAGGCTGATAGAATCAGACAGATAGTGGCGAGTAAAAGAGGTTTTAGAGAGGCCCTGGCTTGATCTTGCATGATGATAGGTTGTAGCGAATACTAACGTTGTCCAATTCTTTTAAAGTATACCCGAAACCATAATGAAACCCCATTTACAGTACACAGTGCGTAGAGAGTCATGAGTCAGAAAATAAAGCTAGAAATAATTGTTCCGGATAATCTTGCAGGCAAAAGGCTTGATCAGGCTGTCAGTGTGATGTTTAGTGATTTTTCTCGTTCTCGGTTACAGGCGTGGATAAAGCAGGGAAAGATACTGGTAGAGGGTGCGCTTTTTAAGCCGAGAGATAAAGTGTTTGGTGGTGAGCGGGTAACACTCGACTCCGAGCTTGATGAGCCTTTGGGTGTTTGTGCGGCAGAGCCAATACCATTGAATATTGTTTACGAAGATGACTCAATTCTGGTGATCAATAAGCCAGCCGGGCTGGTTGTGCATCCGGCGGTGGGTAATTGGTCTGGGACGATGCAAAATGGACTGTTGCACCATGACCCCGCGCTGTCGGTTGTTCCGCGTGGGGGGATTATCCATCGACTTGATAAGGATACCAGCGGCCTGTTGGTGGTCGCGAAAACATTAACCGCTCATAAATCACTGGTCGATCAGTTGCAGGCAAGGGCGTTTAAACGCGAATACCTGGCGTTGGCAGTGGGGGAACTGATTTCTGGTGGAACGATTGATGAGCCGATTGGCCGCCATCCTGTTGATCGAAAGCGTTATTCTGTTCAGGAAGGGGGGCGGGATTCCGTGACGTATTATCGAGTTGAGGAGCGTTTTGAGCACCATACCTTGTTGCGGGTTCAACTTGAAACGGGTAGAACGCACCAGATTAGAGTGCATATGTCGTATATCCGTCACCCGTTGGTGGGAGATCAGGCTTATGGTGGCCGGTTTTGCGCGGTGCGGGGTGGTGATAAAAATGGTCTAAATGACCGTTTGCGAGCTTTTGGGCGGCAGGCGCTCCACGCGACACGATTAGGATTTGAGCACCCTGAAACGGGCGAGCAGTGTGAGTGGGAAGTGCCTATTCCAGAGGACTTTCAGCGGCTTCTCGATTTTTTGAGGGCCATTGGGTAGCCATTTGTGAAGTGCTTTATTTTACCGGACTGGCCTGAGATTCCATCTATTTCTGCGCTGAGTACAACGCGACTTGGTGGTGTAAGCCGAGGTGCTTACGATAGCTTTAATTTGGCTCAGCATGTGGGAGATTGCCATGAGGCGGTGATCCGTAATCGCTCATTACTAGAAGAAAAGGCAAAACTTCCGGTGGCGCCTCGTTGGTTAAAACAGGTACATGGCACCCGCCTGGTTGATGCGGCCTCGTCGCCATCAGGTAACGAGGCCGATGGCTGTTACAGCCGGGAACGTAGTGTTGTTTGCGTGGTGATGACGGCTGACTGCCTGCCGGTACTCATTGCTGATAAAAAGGGTGAATATGTTGCCGCCGTACATGCTGGCTGGAGAGGCTTGTGTGATGGAATAATTGAGAAAGCCATTATTGAGTCAAATCTTCCCCCTGAACGATTGCAGGTTTGGTTGGGGCCAGCGATTGGTTCGGCGGCTTTTGAGGTTGGAGAGGAGGTGCGTAGTGCATTTATCGAACGATACGTTGAAGCGGCTGGTGCATTTAAAGTAGGCCTGCCCGGGAAATGGCTGGCAGATATCTATCTTCTGGCCAGGATTGCGCTTCAACAGGTTGGTGTTACAAATAGTTATGGTGGTCAGTTTTGTACCTATTCTGATGCGGCACGATTTTATTCATATCGACGTGATGGGGTTACCGGGCGCATGGCTTCTCTGATTTGGTTAAAATAGGCCGATTTTCTTTTTCATATAGATAAACAGACTTAATTTCGATGCAAATTCTTTACTGGATCATCCCTTTTACGCTTCTTGGCGGTGTATTAAGCGTACTGGCGGCCTCTCTTTTCTTGTTGTTGCCGGAGCGGCAGCGGAAGATTGCGCTGCCTCATGGTGTTAGTTTTGCGACCGGTGCACTTTTGGGTGTTTCCTTTTTGGCATTACTTCCGCATGCTTTTGAAGAGGTGGGGCTGGAAAATCTGCATAGTGTTTCAGCGACTATTCTGGTCGGAATTTTGAGTTTTTTTATGCTGGAGAAGTTGGTGCTTTGGCGGCACTGTCACTCTGGCCACTGTGAGGCGCATGTAGATGTTGAGGAGCACCGTCACAAGTCAGCTGGTACGCTGATCTTGATTGGTGATGGTCTACATAATTTTGTTGATGGTATTTTAATCGCCGCGGCTTTTATGGCGGACATTCATCTGGGTGTGGTGACGAGCCTGGCTGTTGCTGCGCATGAAATTCCTCAGGAGGTGGGTGATTTCGCGATTTTGTTAGAGAGCGGTTTCTCGCGCGCGAAAGCGCTACTCTTCAATGTGTTGTCGAGTATGACAACCGTTATTGGTGGTGTTCTGGCTTGGTATGGTTTTGACGATCTTCACCAATATTTACCTTATGTTTTGGCGGTGGCGGCCTCTAGTTTTATCTATATTGCGGTTGCCGACCTGATTCCAACACTCCATAAAAAAACGGATTCACTCGATTCTTTGAAGCAGTTTATCTTGATTGCGGCGGGTGTTTTTCTGATTACTTTTTTACATGGATTGATGCATTAATCTGCAGCCACTTCTTTGAGGCCTAAAGGTGATAAATAGCCTCTAACGGTCTGCACTAGACTTGAAATTTTCATCGTTTGCCCCATATAAGAACCAATCGACAGCTTTTATGAGGAAATTACCCAATGAGAATGGACAAATTAACCAGTAAGTTTCAGATGGCATTGGCTGATGCGCAGAGCTTGGCTTTGGGGCGTGATCATCAGTTTATCGAGCCGGCACATATTATGGTTGGGCTGCTTGATCAGGAGGGCGGCTCTGTTCGCCACCTTCTCTCTTTGGCGGGCGCGAATGTTAATCAGCTTCGCTCTTCTTTGGGGGAGTCGTTGGATCGTATTGCGACCGTAGAGGGTGCGGGTGGTGACGTGCAGCTATCGGGTGAATCGGGCCGTTTGCTTAATTTAACCGATAAACTGGCGCAGAAGCGTAAAGACAGTTTTATTTCTAGCGAACTTTTCTTACTGGCGGCATTTGAAGAGAAAGGCGCGCTTGCTGATGTGCTACAAAAAGCGGGTGTGACACGAGCTGTTCTAGAAAAAGCGATTGACGACGTGCGTGGTGGTGAGACGGTCGATGATGCAAATGCTGAAGAGCAAAGACAGGCGTTGGAAAAATACAGCATTGATCTGACCGAACGGGCCGAGCAGGGCAAACTTGACCCGGTGATTGGTCGTGACGATGAGATTCGTCGAACCATTCAGGTTCTACAGCGCAGAACTAAAAACAATCCGGTTCTGATTGGCGAGCCCGGTGTGGGTAAAACGGCTATTGCTGAAGGATTGGCGCAGAGAATTGTCAACGGTGAAGTGCCCGAGGGGCTTAAAGGTAAGCGACTGCTCTCACTGGATATGGCTGCTTTGGTTGCCGGTGCGAAGTTTCGCGGGGAATTTGAGGAGCGCCTGAAAGCGGTTCTAAACGATGTGGTGAAGCAAGAAGGACAGATCATCCTCTTTATTGATGAGTTGCATACCATGGTGGGAGCCGGTAAAGGCGAGGGCTCGATGGATGCAGGCAATATGCTTAAACCGGCACTGGCTCGGGGTGAGCTGCACTGCATCGGTGCAACAACACTCGATGAATATCGCCAGTATATTGAAAAAGATGCGGCACTTGAGCGTCGTTTCCAGAAGATTCTAGTCGAAGAACCCTCGGTGGAAGATACTATTGCGATTTTAAGAGGGCTGAAAGAGCGCTATGAACTCCACCATGGTGTTGATATTACCGATCCGGCCATTATTGCCGCAGCAACACTGTCGCATCGCTACATTACAGATAGGCAGTTACCCGATAAGGCGATTGATCTGATCGATGAGGCGGGGAGTCGGATTCGGATGGAGATTGATTCAAAACCGGAGGTGATGGATCGGCTTGAACGTCGTTTGATTCAACTTAAAATTGAGCGCGAGGCGTTGAAGAAGGAGTCCGATGAGGGGTCGCTAAAACGGCTGGAAACGCTTGAGAGTGAAGTTGAGCAACTTGAAAAAGAATATGCTGACCTGGATGAGATTTTAAAATCCGAAAAAGCCTCCATGAAAGGAGCGACACATATTAAAGAGGCGCTTGAGCGAGCTCGCCTAGAGATGGAAACGGCACGCCGTGCAGGAGATTTGGCGAGAATGTCAGAGCTACAGTATGGAGAGATTCCAAAACTGACGAGTGAGTTGGAGCAAGCTTCAGAGGCTCAAGATGAAACGCCAGAAATGACATTGCTGCGTAACAAGGTGACAGAAGAAGAGATTGCGGAGGTGGTTTCTAAGTGGACCGGTATTCCTGTTTCTAAAATGCTCGAAGGTGAGCGTGAAAAGCTTTTGCAGATGGAGTGCGAGTTAGGCAAACGGGTGATTGGTCAGGAAGAGGCGATTAAAGCGGTCAGTGATGCTATTCGGCGTTCACGAGCAGGGCTGTCTGATCCAAATCGTCCCAATGGCTCATTTCTCTTTCTTGGGCCGACCGGTGTGGGTAAAACCGAGCTGTGCAAGGCGCTGGCCGAGTTTCTATTCGATACTGAAGAGGCGATTGTACGCATTGATATGTCTGAATTTATGGAAAAGCATTCGGTTGCGCGGTTAATTGGTGCGCCCCCAGGATATGTCGGCTATGAGGAGGGCGGTTATTTGACCGAAGCGGTTAGAAGGCGTCCCTACTCGGTTATTTTGATGGATGAGGTTGAGAAGGCGCACCCTGATGTTTTTAATGTGCTATTGCAGGTTCTTGATGATGGTCGCTTGACCGATGGGCAGGGGCGTACCGTTGATTTTAGAAATTGCGTCATTGTGATGACCTCTAATTTGGGGTCAGAGCGGATTCAGGAACTGGCCGGTGAAACGAATTATTCGAAAATGAAGGAGGCGGTGATGGAGGTGGTGGGTCATCACTTCAGGCCTGAATTTATTAATCGAATTGATGAGTCTGTTGTTTTTCATCCGCTGGGCCGTGAACAGATTCGTTCGATCACGACGATACAGATCGATTATCTACGCGAGCGGTTGGCAGAGCGTGAGCTGGTTTTAGAAATCTCTGAGCAGGCGCTTGATAAGCTTGGAGAGGCTGGATTCGATCCTGTTTATGGGGCAAGACCGCTAAAGCGAGCTATTCAGC